>JAGQSZ010000395.1 GCA_020439285.1 Microthrixaceae bacterium | reverse complement strand
GCCGGTATTCCGCGGGGTCGAGGGATCGATAACTGAGCCTCGGTTGCCGGTGAGCTTGCCGTGATATGCGACCTCGGAGCATTATGGATGGTCGCTCCCCGGAGCATTGACTTGACGTATTGATCCGAATGCGGTCGCCGATACCGCACCTGATTCAGATCAGATGTGCAAGAAGTAGAAGTTCGAAAGAAGAAACTTGCTGCGTTCACCCAACGTGATCGCCGTAAAGGGAAAGTAGAAACCAATCGTGGCCGTTCGACTCCGACTTACACGCGTGGGTAAGAAGAAGCAGCCGACCTATCGCATCGTCGCTGCAGATGCTCGTGCACCCCGTGATGGCCGGTATCTGGAAATCGTTGGCACCTACGATCCTCGCCGCGAGCCCTCCGCAATCACCATCGACAACGACAAGGCTGTCGAGTGGTTGAACAAGGGCGCTCTGCCTTCTGAGCGAGTGCAGAAGCTCCTGCAGATCTCAGGTGCTTGGGAACAGTTCGAGTCCTCCAAGGCCGCCAAGTGAGCGACGCTGACTCGGCCGAGGTCGAAGGCGTCGAATCGCCCGCAGAAGCAAGCGCAGCTGTCGAGGAGTCGACCGGCGCCAGCGCAGCCCACGCGAGCGCTGTCCTAGAACACATCGCACGCTCGTTGGTGGAAACCGCTGACGGCGTCCGGGTTGAAGTCGTCGAGGGTTCGCCTCGCACGCAGCTCAATCTCTACGTTGCCGACGGCGACATGGGACGGATCATCGGCAAGCGAGGCCGCACGGCTTCAGCAATTAGGACCGTCACCCGAGCAGCCGCAGCACGCGACGGAATCTCGATCGACGTCGAGTTCGTCGACTGATTTATCGGCCAGGTTCGGATTCCTTGTCCGAAGAACCCGATTCATCATCTGAACCATCTCTGTTAGAGGTCGGCAGGGTCACCAAGGCCCACGGACTCGGTGGGGAAGTGGTCGTGTTCTTGTCGACCGATCGCGTCGAGCGCGCCTCGGTCGGATCCGTGCTGTCCTCACCCAAGGGTGACCTGACCGTCGAGCGTTCCCGTCCGCACCAGGACCGCTGGATCGTGAAGTTCAAAGAGTGCTCTGGTCGTGACGAGGCCGAACGCCTCAACGGGACGCCCCTGTTCGCCGAGCCGCTCGCTGACGACGATGCATTCTGGGTCCACGACCTGATCGGCAAGACAGTCGTAACCCCCGACGGAGTCGAACGGGGAGTCGTTGATTCGGTCATCGATGCTCCGGCATCGGACATCTTGTCGCTCGACTCAGGGGCGCTGGTCCCTGTCGTGTTCATCGTCAGTTCGCCCAGCGACCCAACGATCGTGGTCGACACACCTGACGGGCTCTTCGAGCTCTACGAATCCTGAGGTCACCCGTGAGGATCGATGTCTTCACGATCTTCCCTCAGATAGTCGGCGAGTTCTCGCAGCACAGTCTGGTGGGAAAGGCCACCAACAACGGGCTGGTCGATCTGCGCCTCCACGATCCGCGGGACTACGCGGAGGGTGTGCACCGCAGCGTTGACGATTCTCCCTACGGAGGTGGTGCCGGCATGGTGATGATGCCAGGGCCTATCTTCGACGCGGTGGAGGCAGCGGACCCGCCCCGGCCGCTGTACCTGCTCGGACCCGGCGGCAAGGTTTTCGATCAGCAGATGGCGTCTGAGTTGGCCTCCGGATCCGGGTTCTCCCTGCTGTGTGGACGCTATGAGGGGATCGATGCCCGCG
>JAGQSZ010000394.1 GCA_020439285.1 Microthrixaceae bacterium | reverse complement strand
TTGGGGGACTGGCAACCGTGCGCCTGGCTGAACGCGGTGATTCGCGATTCGCCGGTCTGATCCTGACGGGGCCAGCGCTTGCAACAGCAGAGTCCATTCCGGCTCCGCTGGTGGCGATGGCAAACATCTTGGGCCGGATCACACCGTGGCTGCCGACCATCGCGCTCGACGGCAACGCCGTGTCCCGTGATGAGGCTGTCAGAGCCGATTACGACAGTGATCCGTTGAACTTCCGGGGAAAGCTCTCTGCGCGTACCGGCAGGGAGATCAACATCGCCATGAATCAGGCAATGGCACAAGCTCACTCGATCACGGTCCCGGTTCTGGTGTTGCACGGCGACGCTGACACTCTCGCATCACCACAAGGTTCCCGCGAGTTCGTGAAAGCCGTCGGGTCAACTGACGTGACCCATCGCGAATGGCCCGGTGCCTATCACGAACTCCACCACGAGCCCGAGCGAGAAGAGGTTCTCCAGGTGATCACCGACTGGATCAACGAGCACCTGAGCAACGCCTGAAAAAGCTCAACAAAACCTGACCAAAACTCAGGTCAACTCGAATCGCGCCGATTCACTTGCAACGCTTCGGTTATCCGTGGATAACGCGGGGCTCCGAGATCGGCGAAAGGGATCGGTTGGTGGAACAGATCGCTTGCGAGCAACGTAGTGACTGACATTGCGCTGCCGCTATCAACCGAAACCGCGGAAGCGGTCGAGTCATGGACCGACCTGATCCAAGCCGTCATCAACGGCGGCGGTGTGGTTCCAGTGTTCCAACCGATCGTGGATCTCCGTCATGGACGGGTCGTCGGCTTCGAAGCGCTTGCACGTTTCACTAAAGGACCCGCGGTCGCACCGAACCTCTGGTTCGCCGAAGCAGCACGCCGTGGACTTCTGGCCGAGTTCGACGCAGCTGTTCTGCGCTCGCAACTAGCTATTCGTTCCGCTCTTCCTCCAGACACGTTCTTGAGCGTGAATGTCGAACCAGAATCGCTGTTGGACGAGCGGGTCATCAACGTGTTTCTCGAACACTCCCCGTTGGACGGGATCGTCGTCGAAGTGACCGAGCACCGCGGGCTGGGTGACCCGGTCCGGATTCGTGACGCGATCGATCAACTGAAGCGTCGCGGTGCTCTCATAGCTGTCGACGATGCGGGAGCGGGATACGCCGGCCTGCAACAGATCCTGATCATCGAACCTCAGATCCTCAAATTGGATCGTTCCCTTATCGAAGGCATCGACAGCGACGAGACCAAAGCATCGTTGGTGGAAATGCTCGGCGTCTTTGCCGGTCGCATCGGGGCGACTGTTCTGGCTGAAGGTATAGAGACTGCATCTGAAGCCCGAGCAACCGCAGAACTCGGGGTGGAACTGGCACAGGGCTACTACTTCGCTAGACCTGCACCACCGTGGGTCGGTATGGAAGATGAGGTGATCGATTCAATCATCGATCACAACTCCGACAGGACCGACTCATTCACCCTTCGGCCGGTGCTGTCGGCCCACCCATCAATGGAGGCGAGCGGCGAGTCACCTTGTTGTGGTGGTTCCATCTGCGCTGGCGGGTTCAATGCACGTCGAACTTCTCCCGTGGTTGTTACCCGGAACGCAAAGCCGATCGGTGTGTTGTACCCGGGGATGACCGAACCGACCCGCGTTCTGGTCGCTCAACTGTCGACAACACCAGCTGAACTCGCCAACAGGATCGCCACCGGTGCTCCGGACAAAGCTG
>JAGQSZ010000393.1 GCA_020439285.1 Microthrixaceae bacterium | reverse complement strand
GCGCACCATCTCGGCCTATCGCGACCATGGCTCGACGCGTGCTGCTACGGTTGACCTTCAGATCTGAGCGGTTCTGCGACAAGTTTGCGTTGGTTCGGTTGAGTTCAAACGCGTTGTCGAGATCAGGGAACTGGACTTAATGACCCGTCTGTGCTCAGCCCGGCTGGCAGAGCGTACGCAAGAACACTAAGCAGGTCTGCTCATTGAACGAAGGCATGGCAGCACTTAAGGTCTTGGTAGTCGTTCCGATCGGAGAGGTTGTGAAGCAAATATTCTCTGTACCGTTTAGGGCCGTAATGGGCGTGCTGGCTGTGGCCATCGCGGTTGTTGGTATGGCCTCTGCTGTGTCTGCCGAGGACGGTGGGCCCAGTTCTGACGAGTCATACAAATTTGAACTGGGTGCTACATCAGCTCCTGTTGGCGGCGAGTTCCCCTTGACCGGGTACTGTCGTTCGTTTGGTATCCGTAAAGACCTCGTTGGTAATGCGTACTTCGTTCAAACGGATTCACAATCGCCGTATGAGTTCTCTGTTGAGTTGCCGGTGGACCCGGCGACCGGCAATTTCATCGATGAGGGGATAGTCGTCCCAGATTCCGTTGTTCCTGGCGATTATCAGGTGCTCTTCTCGTGCAGGCTCGATGACACAGTGTGGGGAGATTTGAATGTGTGGACCCCGGTGACGATAACGCCAGGCCCGGAGAGACCATCGACCACCACTACTACGACCACCACAGTGGTGCCGACGACGACCACCACCACCACAACAACGGTTCCGTTGACGCCGACAGCCGTGCCGGAGGTCTCTGACGCTGGAGCAGGTCGTGGCCGGCCTCGTTCGATAGGTTTCACTGGTTAGAGCACCGATTGCATCGAGTCCAGCGGTCCTCGGAACAATTAGGGTGCCACGACTCATCGACAGGACAGATAGAACCGTCATTTGATGGGAAGAGAATGAGGGGGTGTTCCGTCGGAGCCTTATTGGTCCAGTTCGTCGACATCATCGCTGTTGGCTGAAGTCGCTCCGCTGGCTAGCGATTCAACACCGAGACCCATTCTGGATCCGATCGGGCGAAGCGGAGCTGCGATCTCTTCGCCATAACGCCGGCGGGCGAGTTCGTAACAGACCTCGTCTTCGGTGGCGTCGGGGTACTGGGCCCGAATGCCAGCAATTGCCATCCTCGTAACGTCAATGGTCAAACGACGTGCAAGATCGGCTCGCTCGGTTGGAGTCATTGATCGCCAAACCTCAACCTGCCGGGCGGCGACGTCCTCACCCGTGTCAGCCTGACCGCAGGTATCAGATACGTCTGCTCCGCCCACCCAAGTCGGGGGGTGTCCCTGTCTTGTTGTCAAGCGGCTTGGAGGTGTTCCTCGATGACGGGTGGTTGGTATGGGGTGACTGTCTTGAGCATGGCGAGGATGATGTTGCAGCGTTTGCGTGCGAGGCAGATGATAGCGGCGTTGTGTTTCTTGCCTTCGGCTCGTTTGCGTTGGTAATACGCCCGGGCAGCGGGGTCGTGTTGGGAGGCGACGAAGGCTGCGAGGAACATGGCGTTCTTGAGCCGGTGGTTGCCGGCTCGTGATGGTGATGACGAGTTGATGCTTCGTCCGGATCTGCGGTCGACGGGTGCTAGGCCGGCATACGCGGCGAGGTGTCCACCGTCAGCGAATCGGTGTGGGTCACTGATCTCGGCGAGGGTTCTGGCTCCGGTCCTGGGCCCGAACCCACAGAGGGTCACCA
>JAGQSZ010000392.1 GCA_020439285.1 Microthrixaceae bacterium | reverse complement strand
ATCTGGAAGCCCGCTACCGCGACAGATCGTCAAGGTGTCCTCGACGTGGTCGACGTTCATGTGGCTGGTGATTGCGGCGACGATCCGTTCTTCGAACATGACGGGCTCCAATTGGGGGAAATTGATCGTTAGGCTGACTTTACATAGCGAACATATGTCACTTACTATTTTGGGTCGAGGCTAATACGGTTCCAGGAATAGGTGAACGTGCGCAGATGAGAGTTTTGTTGTTCGGGGCGGTCCTAATGTCGCTGTTGGGCCTTTCTGTGGTTCCGGCCCAAGATGCATCAGCGGCTGGCAATGTCACAGTGTCCAAGACGGTCGGCCTCAACGCCGCTGGGGACAGTGTCCGCGTCCAAGGCTCAGGATTCGACTCGACTAAAGGGATCTATCTGGCTCTGTGCGTCCAGGCCGCCAAGCCGACAGTGGCTCCAGGTCCATGTGGAGGTGGAGCCATGCTCGAAGGTTCCGACGGCTCCTCGTATTGGATCTCGTCCAATCCGCCTTCTTATGGAGTGGGCCTCGCAATCCCGTGGGGGCCAGGTGGGAGTTTTGACCTCACCATGAGCGTTTCCCCGATCATTCAAGCGGCAACAGCAACCACGCCTGCAATCGACTGTCGTGTTGTGGTGTGTGGAATCTCGACTAGAGCTGATCACATTCGCTCATCAGACCGATCTCAGGACTCCTTCACACCCGTCACCTTTGCGGGTGTGCCCCCGGCGACCGCGCCGGCAACTACTGCACCGCCGGTATCGCCAACTGTTCCTGCCACTCATGCTCCTTCGGTGAACACCCCCGCTGGCGGCAACTCATCGAGCCCCGCGGCCAATCTGCCCTCGGGAGTTCCAGCAAGTCCAGGCACTGATCCGGGATCAGCGGATTCTCCGGTGGGCGATGGGGGAGAAGCTGGCGTGGACGTACCGGTGACAATCCCGTCGTCTCTGTTTGAAGATGAGGACGGGACGACGTCAGACGAAGCTGGCGAGGCCAAGGTGAAGAGTGCATCCGAAGATCGCACGGAAAGCAGAGCTTTGGCAGCCAAGTCCGCCAAAGGGGAGGCTGCGTCGGCTTCCAAGAATGGCGGATCTTCGGGTTCGACAGCAGCATTGATCGTGGTGCTGGCGGCGGTGGTCGCTGCAGCGGTTGGAGCTGGCGGCTTCGTTTGGAACAAGCGACGCTCTGCCGAGATCGAGCAATAAAACAACATCACAAATGCTGGAGGGCAAATCGTGAACAATTCCACCAACATCCGCGCACGCGGAATAGGAGCACTCGCAGCTGGGGTACTTGGTGCTGCAGCTCTGACATTGTCGGTACTTGCCGCTCCCTCGGTGGGCGCAGATGAAGGAGCTGGTCGCACCCGTACCGGACCGACAGGACAGACTCTCACTGTCTCCCCAGCAGATGGTCTGGACCCCGCTGGTTCGACCGTGCGCGTCCAAGGCTCCGGATTCGATACGAGCATGGGTGTCTATCTCGCAGTGTGTGTCGACAACGGGCCAGATGTCGCGCCGGGCCCCTGCATCGGCGGAGTCGCCATGGAAGGCGGCGGCGGAGCGTCCTACTGGATCTCGTCGAACCCCCCATCCTACGCGGTCGGCCTCACGACCCCCTACGGTGAAGGCGGCACCTTCGACAAGCAGCTCAACGTTGCAGCCGGAGACGAATTCATTGACTGCTTCGATGGCGAGACCACATGCGTTGTGGCCACCCGCGCCGATCACCTCAATACCGCGAACCGCAC
>JAGQSZ010000391.1 GCA_020439285.1 Microthrixaceae bacterium | reverse complement strand
GCTCGCACACTTGGGCCGTGCGGGCGAGAAGCCGACACCGCCGATCAACCTCGTTGGCGATTTCGGAGGTGGGGGAATGCTCCTGGCTTTCGGCACCGTGTGCGCAATGCTCGAAGCGAGTCGATCCGGCAAAGGCCAGGTCGTGGACGCTGCGATGGTTGACGGATCAGCGTCGCTGATGATGATGATGTGGGCGTTCAAGAACCTGGGGTTCTGGAGCGATGACCGCGGTACCAATCTGTTGGACACGGGCACCCACTTCTATGACACCTACGAGTGCTCGGACGGCAAGTTCGTTTCGATCGGGTCGATCGAGCCGCAGTTCTATGCCGAACTGCTCAAGCACACCGACCTCGAGGCCAGCTACACCGCGGAGGGGTTGACGCTGCCGAATCAGATGGATCGCAACGCCTGGCCAGAGATGAAAGAGCGTCTGGCTGCGATATTCAAGACCAAGACCCGTGACGAGTGGAGTGCACAACTCGAGGGCACTGATGTTTGTTTCGCTCCGGTTCTCACGATGGACGAAGCCGCGAAGCATCCTCACAATGTCGAGCGTGAGACGTTCATCGAGGTGGCTGGAATAACTCAGCCTGCGCCGTCGCCCCGATTCGATCGCACACCGGGCCAGGTCCAACGTCCACCGTCACATCCGGGGCAGCACACCGACGAGATCATGGGGGAGTGGCTATCCACCGATGAGGGATCGCTCGCCGAGCTACGCGCATCTGGCGCGATTGCCTGATCTGCAGAATCGACGCCAACTTTCATGCTTACCGCACACGCCGACTGGGCACTCGTTGTCATCTTCACCAACTTGATCGCCGGCATCTGGGCCCTTGGTGCGCACTGGCTAGCCGCCCTTCGAGTGAAGCAACTGTGGTGGGCGGTCATCGCTGCTCAGGCGACGATCTTCGTGCAGGTGGTTCTCGGCGTCTACCTGGTGTCGATCGGCGGATTGAAGGCTCCGGGAATGCACATGTTCTACGGATTCATCGGCATCGTGTCAGTCGGCGTTATCTACTCCTACCGAACTCAGCTCAAAGCGTGGATGTACATGCTCTACGGGCTGGGCAGTTTCTTCTTGGTGGGGTTGATGCTGCGGGCCTACTTCTTGGCCTGAGTCGACGGGACGTCCAAGTGATTTCACACAGCGAGGCCAGCGACCGTGAGGCCCCGTGCTGGAAGTAGGTGCAATCCTTGGACTCTTCTTCGCTGTCAACTTGGCTCTTGGCCTCTTGGGCGTAGTTGGCGCACTTCCGGTAATCCTGATCATGCGACTCCGACACGGCGCCGATTGCCCCTCTGGAGCACAGTTCGTTGCAGCAGTTGCGACGGGCATAACGGTCGGCTGGGCCGTGGGTGTCGCATACACGTTGGTCACGATCTACGTGCCGTGGGACCTAGAGATTGTTGGCATGTACCCCGTTCTCGGCGCTGTTGTGATAGCGGGCGCGGCAGCAGCCGTGATCGTTGGAGCCAAGGCCAGGCGTCCAAATACGTAGATAGATGGGCGACCCAGACACGGATGTGTGCAGTGGTCATCCTCATAAGTTGCCCAGCAACCAGCTGAGTCTCTTGGCTGGCAGACGCGACTCGGGCGCTCCCATGGGAGCGCCCGAGCTGATCAGTTTCGTGAGTTGCTATTACTCGGAAAGGCGCTTTGCGAGCCCTTCGAGCTCGTCCTTCATGGCCTCGGGCAGGCGCTCGCCGATGAAATCGAAGTGCTTCGAGATCAAGTCGAGCTCCTG
>JAGQSZ010000390.1 GCA_020439285.1 Microthrixaceae bacterium | reverse complement strand
TTGTGCTCATTATCCGAATCTAGCTGTACCGAGATGCCGTAGGCATGGTTCCTGACGCGTCGATTTTCTCTGACTTGGATCTGCGCTCCGTCATGCTGAGACCTGACGTAGTCCTGAGTGATCAATGATGTGAGACCGGCACTCGGATGATTTAGCCTCAAATGACTCCGGACCCAGCGGATCCTGCCGCGGGTGAAGTTTGGCGCCGATGAACAGTGCTTCGAATGTACTTGGTGTCGATGATTGCAGAGTCAAGGGCAGCTCGAACGTGAACGGTGCAAATAGTTGAAAACTGACACCGCTCGGAGCGGCGGTCGTGATCGCCTATTGGATGCTCTGCGGTCTGTCGCAGTCGTCCGAGTCGTGCTGTGGCATACATGGTCGTGGCCGTGGCTCTCCTGGGTTCCTGCCATGCCAGCGATGTTCTTCAGCAGCGGCGCTCTCTTGGAATCCTCAATTGCACGGCACGGGTGGTGGTCGACACTCCGGAGCAGAGCTCGGCGGCTTCTGATCCCGTATTGGGTCTACGCCGCGTTCTGTTGGCTGGCCATGATCGCAACTGGCTGGCGGCCCCGGCTGCTCGATCTAGTTGCGTGGGTTCTGCCACTGACTGATCCAACCGGCAGCGAAGCCCTACCAGGACTGTGGATTCCGCTGTGGTACATCCGTGCCTACATCTGGTTCGTCATCGTGTCGGGACTCCTGCGACGGCTGGAGAGCCGATGGGGAATGTGGACGGTGATGGGCTCATCAGCGGTTGCTGCTGCGATGTGGGGATACATGTACTCGGGGCACAGCCTTCCCCTCGCTGTGAGTGACGCATTCGGATATCTGCCGTTCGTTCTCGCCGGAATGGTTTACCGCAGACGTGGCGATGTCGGCGGTGCCAAGGTTCTGAAGTACCTCGCAGTAGCGGCCGGCGGGCTGGCGGTCATCACCTGGAGGCTTTTCGGCCCTGCCGATGGGGTGGTCAACCGCTCATATCTCCTTATGCTTCTGGTCGGCACCTCCGGAATTGCAGCCGCACTCGCATTTCGTCCGGCGATCCTTGGTGCTCTTGATGAGTCGCACGTTGCTGACCGTGTGGTCGAGAGGATCAACTCCCGAGCCCTGACCGTCTACCTCTGGCAAGGGTTTGGTCTGGTGGCGGCCGACCGAGTCGTCGCCGGTCGAGTGGACAATCGGGCTGCATGGGCAGTGTTGAGCATCGTGATCGTTGCCGCAGTTGTAGTCGTAGCAGCATTCGTGTTCGGCCCGGTCGAGGACTTCGCTGCGCGGCGGGTCCGCTTTGGAGAGCTCTGGTCGGTGCACGGGCCTAGGACAACGCCGGTGACAGCGCGGGCTTCGCGCTTCGCACTCGGTTCGGGCTTGCTGGTGGTGGTTGTGATTTCGCTGTGGCTTCCGTTGCCATCAGGCCATGCCACCAATGCGCCCCTTTCCGGCAACGCTGTTGTTGCTCGTGCTGGACTTGTGGAGCGAGATCTAAGCGCAGGGAAGGGAACTACGAAAGCGGTCGACAACGGACGCACTCCACAAGAGGTGCTGGCCAAGTGGTTGAAGTCGAGTCGTGAAGAACTCAGTGTCCTGGACTTGAACCGAGTTGATGTTCTGCTCGCAAAACCAGATGGATCGATCCTCGAAGCCCACTGGGGAGAACACTCCGACGAACCCCTCTTTTGGTGGTCGATGACTAAGACGGTCACCGCTGCGTGGATGATGCGCTTGGTCGAAGCTGGAACGGTCTCGCTCAAG
>JAGQSZ010000389.1 GCA_020439285.1 Microthrixaceae bacterium | reverse complement strand
CTGCAACGTTCGGGCTGATCGACAATCACAGCCAGCACCTGCATTTCGGTGAGTTCTCGTCCAAGTTCGGCACGGCGGTCGCCGCGGCGCCTCACCTGAGCGAACCTCAGATCATCAAAGCCGACCCGGGCGACCACCCCGAAGCGGTGGCCGCCGTTGGTGTGGACGCATACTGCTTGACCCACAACGAGACCTCGACCGGTGTGGCAATGCCTCTGAGTCGGCCCGAGGGCACCGATGAGGGATCACTGGTCCTAGTCGACGCGACCTCGGCTGCCGGCGGATTGCGCTTCGACCCCAACGAGGTCGACGTGTATTACTTCGCTCCGCAGAAGTGCCTGGCCTCTGATGGCGGGCTCTGGCTCGCAGCGTGTTCACCGGCCGCGATCGAGCGCATCGAACGCATAGCAGCGAGTGACCGATGGATCCCCGCGTTCTTCGACCTGGGAATCGCCCTAGACAACTCACGCAAGGACCAGACCTACAACACACCGGCGCTCGCGACGTTGTTCCTCGCCACCGAGCAGGTTCGTTGGGTCAACGAGAACGGTGGCCTCGAGTTCGCCGCATCCCGCTGTGACAGCTCCGCAGAGACCCTCTATGGCTGGGCCGAGTCACACAGCTTGGCAACGCCGTTCGTTACCGACCCTGCCAAGCGTTCACACGTCGTAGCAACGATCGATTTCGACGACTCCGTCGATGCCGCATCAGTTGCAGCGGTCCTGCGCAGCAACGGGATCCTCGATGTGGAGCCATACCGCAAGCTGGGTCGCAACCAGTTGCGAGTGGCGATGTTCCCGGCGATCGATCCAGAGGACATCAAGGCGTTCACGGTCTGTGTCGATTACGTCCTTGGTCAACTCTGAGTAGACCGGAACTGCTGTGATCACTCACACGATCACAGCGCCGCCACTTCCTCATTGACGGCGTCGATTTGATCACCCGGAGCCGGAATTGGGGCGATCAGCCCCGGGTGATCGAGATCGAATCGCTCAGCTCTTGGCTGCTGCGAATCCCTTGTCGAGGTCAGCGATGATGTCCTCGATGTTCTCCAGACCGACGGACAGGCGAACAAGTCCGGGCTCGACACCCGTGGAGAGCTGTTCTTCATCCGAGAGCTGTTGGTGAGTGGTCGACGCAGGGTGGATCACAAGACTGCGGACATCGCCGATGTGGGCGATGTGGCTGTGCAACTCGAGACCTTCCACGAACTTCTTACCCGCTTCGCGGCCACCCTCGATGATGAACGCCGGTACGGAACCAGCACCCTTGGGCAGATACTTCTGAGCTAGCGAGTTGTAGGGGCTCGATGCGAGGCCTGCATACTGAACGCGTTCGACCTGGGGGTGGGCATCCAAGTAGTCGACCACCTTCTGCGCGTTGGAGATGTGACGCTCCATGCGAAGCGACAGGGTCTCGATTCCCTGGATCGCAAGGAAGGAGTTGAACGGCGAGATAGCTGGGCCGAGGTCGCGCAGAAGCTGCACGCGGGCCTTGATGATGTAGGAACCCGGACCGAGAGCAGGCCAGTAGGCCAAACCGTGATAGCTGGGATCGGGTTCGGTGAACTGCGGGAACTTGTCATTCGATGAGAAGTCGAAACTTCCTCCGTCGACGATCGCGCCACCGATGATGGTGTTGTGTCCGTTGAGGAACTTCGTGACCGAATGGACCACGATGTCGGCGCCGTGGGCCAACGGGTTGATCAGGTACGGAGTACCGATCGTGTTGTCGACGATCAACGGCACGCCGT
>JAGQSZ010000388.1 GCA_020439285.1 Microthrixaceae bacterium | reverse complement strand
GACTTGGCGGTGTTCTCGGTGTCCTTGTCACTGCCCGTCAGCGCCACGATGACCCCGATGATGACAGCGCAGATCAACACCGCCACTCCGCCGATTGCCCATGACTTCCGGCGTGCCGCTGCTTCGTGTTCACGTCGTATCTCATCGCCGGCCTTACGGTTGGCTTGTTGACGTGCGTGCTTTTCAGAACTCGTACCCATCGCAGGCGATGATATCGGCCGCCGTACCGTCAGCGGCACGACCGGAGACTCCACCTGAGATCAGTCAACGTGAAGGTGTTCAGTTGCCGCGCCCAACTCCGTAACTGAATGCGTCGCGCGATGTCGGGGATGTTATGTTCGGGCCGTGGCGCTGTTGGTTCAGAAGTTCGGAGGCACCTCGGTTGGAGATCCCGACCGGATCCGCGAGGTTGCTGAATATGTCGCCAGGTGTCGACGTCGCGGGGACGATGTCGTGTTGGTCGTTTCGGCCATGGGCAAGGAGACTGACGAGCTCCTGCGCTTGGCTGACGAAGTCGCTGACACCCAACCCGGCCGCGAGATGGACATGTTGATCACCGCCGGAGAACGCAAAGCGGTTGCGCTGGTCGCGATGGCATTGCACTCAGCAGGAGTCGAGGCAGAGAGCTTCACCGGAAGTCAGGCCGGTTTCCTGACCGACAGTGCACACCGAAACGCGAAGATCGTCGAAGTTCGCGCGCACCGAGTTCGTGACTCTGTGGCAGCCGGCCGTGTTCCTGTCGTCGCAGGCTCCCAAGGAGCGTCGGGGGACAACGAGATCACGTTCCTTGGCCGAGGAGGCTCCGACACGACCGCTGTCGCGTTGGCCAAGGTGCTCGACGCTGACGCGTGCGAGCTTTACACCGACGTTTCCGGCGTGTTCACGACCGATCCCCGTATCACGAGTTCGGCCCGCAAGATCAACCGGATCTCCTTCGACGAGATGCTCGAGATGACCGCTGCTGGATGTCCAAAGCCAGCGATGCGGTCCGTCGAGTTCGCGCACCGACACCGAGTGCCCCTACATGTACGTTCTGCATTCACCTGGGAGCCGGGAACCTGGGTCACCGAGGAGGATTCCGAAATGGAAGACGCTGTCATCCGAGCCGTGATCGCCGATCAACAAGAGGCGAAGGTCACCGTCAGCGGGGTTCCCGACAAGCCGGGAATCGCAGCGAATCTGTTCCGTCAACTCGCCAACGACTCGGTGAATGTCGACATGATCGTCCAGAACGCCTCCGAGGGCGGGATCACCGACATTTCCTTCACCGTTCCCCATGCAGACCTGGCCAGAGCACTCGAGATCTGTCAGTCGGAGCGGGCCGAGCTGTCGGCGGCGGCTGTGTCATCCGAGCCGCGTATAGCCAAGGTGAGCGTCGTCGGCGCTGGAATGAAGTCCAACCCCGGTGTGGCGGCGACGATGTTCGAAACGCTTGCCAACAACGGAATCAACATCGAGATGATCTCCACCTCGGCGATCCGTATCTCGTGTGTGATTGCCGAAAGTGACTCTGATCGAGCCGTTCAAGTCCTCCACGACGCATTCGAACTCGACAAGTCCGAGTTCTGAACAGGCGGTTCCGCTCAGCGGGCCGTGATACCCGCTCGAATCACAAACATCGCGACCGGTAGGATCGCAGTCATGAACATGCCTGCTGCTCCCACCGTCGGTGTTTTCGGCGCTACCGGACAGGTCGGCACCGTCATCCGAGAACTGCTCGAGAGCCGTGACTTCCCGGTTGGTGCCATCCGCTACTTCG
>JAGQSZ010000387.1 GCA_020439285.1 Microthrixaceae bacterium | reverse complement strand
AGTTCGTTCCCTACGCGGTGAACGTCGAAGCTGCCGAGGCATCGGAATCGGTCAAGCCGTATCTGCATCTGGCGGAGAACCTCGGTCGGATCTTCGCTGGCCTGTGCGGACAGTGCTCGGCATCGATCGACATCGAATACCAAGGCGATCTGGCCAATCACGACACCAGGATCCTCACCCTGTCGGTGCTCAAAGGGTTCTTCTCGGTGGTGACCGGTGAGCCCGTGTCCTATGTGAACGCGCCGCAGATCGCTGATGAACAAGGACTCGAGGTTCGGCCCACGTCCACGACCACCGCACGAGACTTCGTGAACCTGATCAGCATCCGCAACGAGGAACACAGCATCGCCGGAACCCTCGTCGGGCTCAAAGGTGCTGAAACCTTGGTGATGATCGATGATCACGCGATCGACGTTCCACCGAGTGAACACCTGTTGGTCATCCGCAACTCGGATCGGCCCGGAATGATCGGTCGTATCACTAGTGCGCTCGGCGACGCAGAGATCAACATCAGCGACATGGCCGTTGGTGCTTCACCCGAGGGTGAACGTGCACTCATGGCGATCGGGACCGATCAGGTCGTGGCAGCCGAGGTGGTCGAGCGTCTTCGTGCCTTCGACGGTGTGGTCTCAGTAGCTTCGATTTCCTGATCCGTTGGCGGTGGTGACGCTCACCCGAAGGGAATGAACGTCAGGTTCGCTGGGTCTGACACCGGGCTGTAACCGATCCCGACAATGGACCTCGACCACAACACGGAACCTACGATCAAGGAGCGGTCGGGCAGCGCCCTGCCGAGGGCGACCGAATCAGGTTGACCCGCAGGATATGGATGCGAGAACGATGCAACCTCGGTGATCTTTGCGTTGCTGACCTCGAAGACCATCGCGAAGTTGCACGTCATCTGGGCCATGTATTCCTCGGCGGTGATTCCGGCTGTCGGATCCGATGGCGGAGATGAAACGGACTGATCAGGATCAATGGTCGGTGTCACCGAACGTCTGCTCACGGCCTGATCGTCGCTGCAGCCGCCTTCTATCGGCACGATCGCCCGGTTCCGCTTTGCGTCCCAAGTGAAGGCATGGTGGTTCTGGCCCACCGGTGAATAGGAGTCCGGCCGGGTCCAAGTGTCGACCTCGACTGGTGCCTTCGGGTTGCTCACGTCGAACAGTGAGAGCTTCAGCCCGTTGTCGATGAGGCTGACAGGGTCGACGTCACGTCCAACGCCGAGCAGCAGACCATCGCCGACGGGGTGGAGGTATTCGGAGAATCCGGGGATCTTCAACTCGCCCAGAACCTTTGGTGAACTCGGATCGCTCACATCGATGGCGAAGAGCGGATCGGTCTGACGGAACGTGACCACGTATGCCATCGGTCCGATGAACCGTGACGACCTGACGGTTTCCCCTGGGGCCAGGCCGCTCACCACGCCGAGTTCTTTCATATCAGCGATGCCAAGGGTCGTCAGACGGGTAGACGAAGCGGTTGGTGGCGCAGGAGCGATCAAGATGTCGGGGGCTTCTGGCTCGACGATCGTTGTCATTGGAGGCGCTGGCTTCTCGACGACAGTTGTGGTTTCGGTAACGATGGTCTCAGGGACACCTGGAGCGATGGCAGGCTCAGAGGCCTGTGTTCCATCACCGGTTGATCCGGCCTCTGTTCTTCCGCTGCTCACAACACCGTCGCTCACGTCGTCGTCAACGGAGGGCAAGTCTTCAGCGATGCCTATTTCCGAACCGGTTGTGACAACCCGGAGAACGGCGTCATA
>JAGQSZ010000386.1 GCA_020439285.1 Microthrixaceae bacterium | reverse complement strand
CAAAGGTCGTGATCGAAGAAGACGTGGTCAAGTCGAAGGCCAACCCCACCTTGGTCACACGCTCAACCAAAGCTCGTAGCACGCGTCCACGGCGCGCAGCATCCTGATCCGATAGGCACGTTCACGGGTGGACTACCGACAGGCCATCGAATGGCTCGATAGCCACTTGGACCACGAAACCGTGCCATCCGGGGTGGTTGCCGGCAAGGTTGAGGGTCTGAGTCTGGAACCGATGCGTCACCTGATGGTGCTCCTCGGTGATCCCCAGGATCAGGTTCCGTCGATTCACATCACGGGCACCAACGGCAAAGGCGCGGTGGCGGCGATGGTCACGGCGTTGCTCAGCGCCAACGGACTGTCGGTGGGCACCTATTCGAGTCCCCACATTGCGTCGATCAACGAGCGCATCTGTCGCAACGGCCAGCCCATCAGCGACGAAGACTTTGCCGAGGTGCTGACAGGGATCGCTGCCGTGGAGGAACTGCTTCCCGATCAACTCAGCTGGTTCGAGTTGGTCACCGCCGCTGCATTCAGATGGTTCGCGGAAGTCCCTGTTGAGGTTGCGGTGGTCGAAGTCGGGTTGCTTGGTCGACACGACGCGACCAACGTCACCGACGCTCAAGTCGCCGTGATCACAGCTGTTCAGGGCGACCACACCGACTTCGCCCCCGGATGGGAGTATGCGGTCGCCACCGAGAAGGCCGGCATAATCTCACCGAATTCAACAGCTGTTCTCGGCGCTATGGACGATGAGTTGGCAGCCGTGTTCGAAGCGGAAGGTCCTGTTCGGACCCTACGTGGCGATGTCGATTTCGAGATTTTCGATGACCGGGTCGCTCTCGGGGGACACCTTGTCGGGATCAGAGGGCCCTTCGGTACCTATGAGGATGTGTTCCTGCCGGTGCATGGGGCACACCAAGTGGCCAATGCCGCATTGGCGCTGGCGGTGGTCGAGGCGTTCTTCGAGCGGTCCCTGGATCCGGAGATAGTGCGCGAGGCGTTCGCTGGACTCGAACTACGCGGCCGTTTCGAAGTTGTTGGCCACAAACCGCTTTCGGTCATCGACGGTGCACACAACAACGATGCGATACTTGCCGCTGCAAGAACTCTGGATCAGGAGTTCACTCCGGCTGGTCGACGGATCCTGGTCTTCGGAGCACTTGAAGGCCGTGATCTTGAGCACACGGTCGAGGCTCTAGTCCAACTGCGACCAGACCTTGTCATTGCAACTTCTTTGTCACCGCCTCGCGGCATTCCTAGCGAGTCGATCCAAACGGTCTTGGACAAGTACGGGATCGCGTGTGAGTCCGTGGATGACCCTTTCCAAGCTGTCGAGCATGCGATTCGGATCTCGGACGAGGAGGATCTGATCATGGCGATCGGCTCGTTCCGGCTGATCGAACCAGCACGGCGTGCCTTCGGGTTGTGACTCCTCGGCCAGGTCTTTTAGCCTGATCCCGTGAATCAGACCTTCATCATGTGTAAGCCCGACGCTGTGGAACGCCAACTCGTCGGAGAGATCATCAGTCGCATCGAGCGCAAGGGACTCCGGATCGTCCAAATGGACATGAGAGTTCCCTCCAAGGAACTAGCCCAAGCCCACTACGAAGAGCATGCAGACAAGCCGTTCTATGGCGAACTCGTGGACTTCCTGTCACGTGGACCCGTTGTTGCAATGGTGGTCGAAGGTCCTGATGATCAGACCTTCCATCTGATGCGGACCATCATCGGCAAGACCCAGGTGGCAGATGCCCAGCCCGGATCGATC
>JAGQSZ010000037.1 GCA_020439285.1 Microthrixaceae bacterium | reverse complement strand
GCATCTCCTGCAACCGCAGCCGCGCCAACACCGGCTCCGGCGCCAATGGCCGAGAAGTCTGCACCAGTCCCCGAGCCTGCTCCAGCCGCTCAACAAATGTCGGCTGAGGACGCGAGTACCCACCATGACTCCTTCTATGGAGACCCGGCCAATGAGATGATCGGTCTCGAGTCCAAGGTTGCCGAAGCCCGACTGGCTGATCTTGATCCACTTGCGCCCAGCGCTGCTGCTATTCCGGATGCCCCAGTCGCTCCCGGCTCAGCGACTGCAAAACAGGATCAGCCTTCTTCGGACAAGGCCCCGTGGTGGTTCGAGAGCGAGACCGGCGCTGCCAAACCCGCGACTCAGTCCACCCCGGCTCCAGAGCCGGCATGGACTCCATCCGACGCTGGATCATCAGGTGCTTCACCATTCAGCACGGACGCCAGTTCCCTAGCTGAGGGAATAGATCCAGCGGTGGACGAACACGAGATCGACAACCCCCACTATGTGGCTGTCGGTGGCGGGTTCTTCGACTACGAACCCGGTGACGATGAGGCCGATGGTGCCACTTCGGATGCGTCGGAGGCCGAGGCTCCAAGCGCTGCAACTGCACCAGCGGAATCGCCAGCTTGGACAGCACCAGAACCTTCTCCAGTAGCGGTTCCGACACCCGAGCCTGAAGCAGCGTTTGCTGAGCCGGAAGCGGCGATCGGTGATGAGCCAGCTTGGGCATCGGAGACGGATTGGGACCCAGATCCAGCGGCGGACTATCCGTCGATCGATGGCGCCGGTGGACTTGAGGAGGGCCTGCCGATCGCTGCCCCGGTGGAAGAAGAGATGGAGTATCCATCCATTGACGGTGACGGCGATCTGGGCATAGCGCCTGATGACTCCACCATTCCTCCAGACTGGTATCCAGACCCGGATGACCCCAATCGGTATCGCTGGTGGGATGGAGTCGACTGGACGGATTACGTGAGCGAGTCGGGTTCTTGAGTTCGCCCCACCAGGGCGGGACTCCTAACGCTCCCGTGGGAGCGCCAGGAGTCGTTTCGGCACAGTCACTGGCGGCGCAGATCAGACGCGCTGTTGGCACAACAGTTCGCGGCAAGCCCCAGGTCGTGGATCTGGCTGTCGCAGCCATGTTGAGTGGTGGGCACCTACTGGTCGAAGACCTTCCAGGAACTGGCAAGACACTTCTGGCCAAGTCCATGGCCGTCGCGATCGGTGGCCGATTCGGTCGGATTCAGTGCACGCCGGATCTGTTGCCGACCGATGTGACCGGGACCTCCATCTATCGGTCCGAGACCGGCGAGTGGGATTTCCGTCCCGGCCCGATCTTTTCCAACGTGGTCCTCATCGACGAGATCAATCGTGCGTCTCCGCGGACCCAATCAGCGATGCTCCAGCCGATGGAAGAGCGTCAGCTCTCCCTGGATTCACGAACCTGGTCGATGCCCGACCCGTTCTTTTGCGTCGCCACCCAGAACCCGTTCGGACAGGTCGGCACTTTTCCGCTTCCCGAGAGCCAACTCGACCGGTTCGCCATGGTCATCTCGATCGGCCTGCCGGATCGTGAAGCAGAACGCGAGATAATCACCGGCGCGGGCGGGGTGGACATGCTCTCGTCACTCGCTCCGGTCGCCGAACCCGAACAGGTCGCAGCCGCAGTCCGTGACACCGCTCGAATTCATGTCGATCCGAAGATCGTCGAGTATGTGCTCGACCTAGTCGAAGCGACGCGCAAGTCCACCCACCTGAGCCAGGGTGCCTCTCCACGAGCATCGGTGTCGCTCATGCACCTTGCCCGAGCACACGCAGCGGTCCATGAGCGCGACTATGTAGTACCCGACGACGTGCAAGCAGTATTCGTACCGGCCCTGGCTCACAGAGTGATGATCTCTGGACGTGTCGACACCTCAGCCGCTGCCGAGGTCCTCACATGGTTGATGACACAAGTTCCAATTCCCATGTCCTGAGTGGCGAGCGTCCCCATCGGATCCGGCGCGCGGGACGTACTCGGCGTCGCTACCGGGTGGCGTTCCCGACCGTGTTCGGAGCGATTGTCGCTGCAACCGTCATCTCGGCAGCGCTGTTCCGTTTCGCTGTTGCTGACCCCTCTGTGGTCGGGCTTGTCTGGGCAGGGCTCGCGTCGGTTGCCGTCATCGGCGTCGTCTTCCCGACCCTGTCGATCGGTTTGTTACGCATCGAAGTACTCACAGCGCCCACAGACCTCGAGGTTGGTCAACTCTCGAGTGTCGAGGTGGAACTGAGAGGAAAAGCGTCCGGGCTGCGGATGCGGTGTGGCCGCTCACCTCTATTCATCCTGGACCTGACATCGCCGGACACCGTGAAGTTGCCGATCGAGGTTTCACAACGTGGGGTCTATGACCACATTCCGATCGAAGCCTCAACGGACGCTCCATTCAGCGTCCTGACTGCCAGTGAACGCCGGATCGTTCCGCTTCATCGTCAATTGCTCGTCGGACCCAAGGTGATTCCGGGTGTCGCCAATATTGGTGAGATCAGAGGCGACGAGTTGGAAACGCCATCAGTCGGGCACGCCATGACCGGCGACACGGTCCGCTCCGTTCGGCCGTACGTGATGGGCGATCCGTCCCACATGGTGCATTGGCCAAGTTCGGCGCGGCTCGGGTCTCTAGTTGTTCGTGAGCTCGAACCTCCCCAAACCATGGGAGTCGCTGTGGTGCTGGCCCTCAAAGGGGAGCCTGGCTCCGATTCGACCGAGGAGGCAGTGTCGCGTGCGGCGGGAATAGTCGAGAATGCGCTGGCCCGGGGCCACCGGGTCATGTTGTGCACCGCTACATCGACTGGACCTGTGGCAGAGGAAGTGGCCAACAGGCTCGCCGGGCAGCGCAGGCTGGCGATGGCTGAAGCTGGAACTCCTGGCGTAGCGCCTGACGGTTGGCCAACCCAGCGTGTCTCGGATCTGGCCGGCGAGCCCGAGGGACAGGCTCATGGCTGAACAGGTCAAATCGCCACGGGTGAGCGTTGCCCCTGACCGCAAACGGGTCTCGACCGCTCGCCTGTGGGTTATGACCTTGTTGTGCGGTGTAATGGTGTGGGCGGCGTTGGGTTCGCTCGCCACCAACGGGAACGGTCGGCTCAGCTCAGCCACCCTTGCACAGGCCTCAGGCGTGGTCGCGGTCATGGCCGTATTCGGACTGCGATCGGTGCCGGTGCGATTCGTCGTTCGGGGAATGGCCTTGGTCTCCGGCGCGATGCTTGCGCGTTTTGGTCAGTTGGGTGCCACCGAAGGATTGTCGGGTTCGTGGCGTGTCCTCATCTGGTTGGCAGCTTTTGGTGTTGCACTGACGATCGCTCCATCGAGCCGTTCAGCGGTCGTAACTCTCGGTTCGGGTGGGGACATCCAATCCGATGACGGGGTTGAACCGGGCGTCCGTGCGATGAGCATCGGATCCGACACCCGGGGTCGACTGCCACTCGCCATCGCTATCGCCATGGTCAGCCTGGTGACCGGGTTCGCGCTGTTGATCGGTCCCCGAGTGTCAAACTGGTTCCCGACCGGAGCGAGAGCAGGCGACCTGATCGACAACGCACGCAACCGGGGCGACAACGTGCTCGTCTCACGCGAGTCGCTGGACATGACGGCACGTCCGCGTTTGAGCGACAAGGTGATCATGACCGTCCGATCGCCGATCGTTTCCTTCTGGCGAGCGGAGCTGTTCGACATATGGGACGGCACTGCATGGTCGCGCAGCTATCCGCGGTCGGGCCGCATGATTGATGACGGGACTGTCACCCCGGCTGCCGATGATCTAGCGGCAATCAACGGAATTGAAACGACCCAAGAATTCAAACTCTCTGGAGGGTTCGCCACTGTTCTGCCGACAGCCCCATCCGCAGTCAGGATCACTAGCGCCGCTGAACTCGCCCAACGAAGCGATGGGACCATCGTGACCGCATACCGGGCGATGGGTGATGGAACCACCTACACGGTCACCAGCCGACAGATGATCATCGACTCTGATGCGTTGCGAGCAGCGGGAAGCGCTAGACAGCCCCGATCAGGAGAGACCCTCGCCGCGAGGGTCCTTGCTCAATACGCGCAACCCCCAATCACCACCGACAGGGTGCGTGACATTGCGAAACAAGTAACTGCAGACGCAACGAATGACTTCGATCGCATCGTCGCCCTGCAGAAGTGGATGTCCAACAACAACTCGTACTCACTCGACGCCCCGCTGTCTCCAGCCGGTGTCGACGTAGTCGACTACTTCTTGTTCGAACAGCGTGAAGGGTGGTGCGAACAGATCGCCAGTTCGCTCGTCGTCATGGCCCGATCCGTCGGGATCCCGGCACGATTGGCCACGGGCTACGCCCCAGGTGAATGGGACTCCGCGGGGCGAAGGTTCATCGTTCGTGAACGAGACGCTCACGCCTGGGCCGAAGTCTGGTTCCCGGACCAGGGCTGGGTTCCCTTTGACCCGACTGCGAACGTGCCTCTGGCCGGGACCGCCGAGGCCACCGCAGGAGCACAGGCTCGCGACTGGCGCGAAGTATTCGGGGTGATCCTGCTCGTAATCGGTCTGGTCAGCATCGCTGCATCTCCGGTGGCAAGGTTGGTTACGCGAGTGTTCGAACGGTTCCGTGATCGTCGTGCCGTCGCGCGAGTAGTGGCGGGAAGTTGGGAGCTTCGGGCGGCACAACGACTAGAGCGACTCGGAATAGCGGCAGGCCGGGCTCGTCAACCGTCGGAATCGCTCAACTCCTATGGCCACCAGCTCACTGAGATCACTCACGATGAGCGATTTGCCACGGTCGGTGAGCTGATCGACAGGGCGTTGTATTCGCCCATGAATCCGCGGTCGGCAGGCATGGAAGCGACGGAGGATGAGCGCAGACTTGTCGAGGAGCTGCTTGATGCTATGCAGCGTGCGGACCGTCAACCCGTTGGTGCCAGCGGACTCTCCTAGATCGATGGTAATTACATTGACGTGACACCCATATGGGTGAAGAATCAAAGCGCGCTTGGGGGCGGGCGTCTCAGGGTTATTGGCTTGGCGGCACACCGGAGACAGAGGAGGGGGGAAATGAGAAGTAGCAAAAACCGGGGACAATCCGGCTTCAGCCTTCTCGAGGTTCTATTGGCAATAGCGCTAAGCGGCATCGTCGTGGGAGCTATTGCTGGAGCGATGCTGACCCTCAACAAGGTCACAGTCGGTGCTGCGAAGCGTCAGAAGGTCACAGCGGCGATCACCAGTTTCGCTGAGTCGATCAAGGGTCTCGACTACGTCAACTGCGGCGCACCTGGTAACGGATACGACTATCCGAGTTCCCCGGGTGCACTTGATGCTCAGAGCCTGGGTGTCGACTCGATCGAGATCGTTTCTGTTGACTACTGGGTCAACGACGTTGGCGATCCCTCCGGCGAAGGTGAGTTCGTCAACTCCGACACAATCGGCTGCTCTGACGGTGGCACTGCGGTCTTGGCGGCGGTTGATCCTGATCCCACTTCTCCACCCGCAACAACGGCTCCGGCCACAGTCGATGAAGGTGCTCAACTGTTAACCATCGAGGTCAGACTCGACGACCTCGTTCGACGCACAACCGTCGCCAAGAGACGCCCATGACTCGGGACCGCTTCGGGTCGCGGTCATTTCGGCGTGGGCAAGCAGGAATGACATTGGTCGAGATCATGCTCGGGCTCACCATCACAACGATGATCATGATCCCCCTCGGAGCGTGGGCGGTTGCCGTCCTGCGGGTCAGCCCAGTTTCGAGTGAGTCGATGATGCGCACGATCCGCAGCGGATTCGTGGCCGCGTACATGCCAGACGACGTCGCATCGGCAACCGCCGGTGACGACTACTCGGGCGAGGTCGCGCCAGCAGGCCAGGAATGGTGGAACGGTTGGTCCCGTTCCGATTGCACCGGGGGACCGGGAGCCGGTGGGCGCAAGGTCCTCGTGTTGTTGACCTCCCGGGACGACTCGGGAACGACCACGTCAACAACGACTACTGCACCCAGTCTGGGGCAGATCAAGATCGTCTACTCGATCGCCAAGTCCTCGGGCGACTCGAGCACCTACAGCGTCTGGCGCCGTACCTGCAACGCGATCGACAAAGCGCCAATCCAAGAGTCGAAAGAACTCTTCGAGGGGATCGATCCGGCAATGGCCAGGTCCAAAGCCGAGTGCAGATCCTCTGGGACCGATCTTCCATGTCGACAGGTAAAGGTGTCGTTGACGCCGAAGGGTTCCACCACGCCGGTGGTGTTGAACATCATGCGCCGGACCGATGCCGAAGCAGCGTTGTTCGTCGACGACGGGGCAGCGGTGGGCAACCATGTGCCTTCCGCCCGAGTCTCGCTAGGTCCACTCGTTCCGACTGGCAACGGTCAAGAGGTGACGGTGACCCTCGATGCCTCGGCATCGTCTGACGAAGATGGTTCCATAGTCAACTACTCCTGGAGCATCCCGGACGCGCCCGTGGACCAAGCGCCGAACTACACCGAACAAGTTGGCGCGGATGCGAACGTCCAGACGATCACGCTCCCCAGAGCAGGCACGTACTCGATCGAGTTGACGGTGACCGACGACAGGGGAGCGTCCACGACCACCTACCGACGAATTGTTGTGCAGAACCGCAAACCGGTCGCGATCGGATCAGTGTCCGTGGGATCAGCAACGATCGGTGTCGATTCCTTCTCGCTCAAAGGTTCGGACTCATTCGATCCCGACGGGTCGATCAACGGCTCGGCCAGCTACTGGACGCTCAGCGGAACCTCAGCAGGAGGCTCCCCGGGCCAGATCGACCTGCACGGGTTGGATCACGACAATCTGGTGCTGGGAAACGAATGGTCCACGGGACTCGTGAGCGCCATGCTCGTCGTTGTCGACAGCGACGGAGCCACCGATGTGTGGGTGGGCTCGCTCAACCTGTTGGAAGCGCCCGTTCCCACGACGGTCGAATCGACCACAACGACGATCGATTCCTCCACGGTGCCGTCGAGTACCGCACCACCAACCACTGATGTTCCAGAGTCCACCACGACTATTCCGGGGGGACCATGAGCACCAAAATTCGCACTGTTGGTGCCGGCGACGAACAAGGCACTCTCGGCACTCGTGGCCAGGGTGGCTATGCCCTGACCTTGACTCTGATCCTGATCCTGTTGACGACGTTGATCTTCGGTGCTCTGTTCGGGCTGCTGGGAGTGACCGTGCGGACCACCAAGATGAGCGAGGTGACCGCACGGGAAGCAGCGGCCGCTGATGCAGCAGTTGAAGCTGCAATCGTTGCGATGCGAGAGGATCCCGATTCGTGTGCACGTTCATCGCAAACCGTGCTCACAGACAAGAACTTCGACCAAGGCACCCCACAGTCCACCGATGACGTGGTGGTGAGCGTCGACTGCGAACCAGTCGGTGGCTCTGCCTCATCGGTCGACCAGGTGAGGATCGTCGGAGCTGATGGCTACCAAGGATCGGTCAAATGGAACACTGATTGTTCCGGAGCGGCGGTCCCTCCCACCTGCACGCCTTGGACGAAACTGCTTGGCGCCTCGCCGTTCAATTTGAATTCGTCCAAGCCCGGATTGGTGCACACAGGTCCCGAATCGTTGCGTTTCGCTTCGGGCGTGACGGTGAGGACCGGTGCAGCGGCACTCGGCTCGGCATCTGGCGGGGTCGGACCAGCGAAACCAGCGTTGACGGTGACCGGCCAGTACGCACAGGGGTCTACCGGATTGACAATGGCATCGGGTGACGACCCTGGCGCCAACAAATGCGGCATTCTCGGAACTGTCGATGCCGTGTCCTACATCTTGGACAACGACGGCGCCCCCGACTGCGACAATTCCGAAGCCCAAGCGGTCGACTCGGACCCGACGGCCATCGAAGCCGAATCGGGCTTGGTGGCACCGGCAACGAAACCTGCGATTCCAGCAACATGTGGACTGGGTCCGGTCATGACATTCGTGCCTGGCACCTATGACGCCACGATGGTCGCGTCGCTCAACACGCTGCTGGATGGGTCCAAGGTTGCATGTCGCGGCAAGACGTTCTGGTTCTCACCAGGTTCGTCGACCGGTGGCGGCATCTACTCATTCGACGGGCCAACTATCAATTTCTCCGATCCGACGTCGACCTACGTGTTTGGCGCTCCGGCTGGTTGGAACCCTGCCACTTCGGGTGTGCCATCCGTATTGAGTGACGACGCGAGCGCACCGCTGTGCAGCCAGTTGACAGCAGGATCCACTGTGGTTATCTCAGCCCGCACCGCAATCCGTCACAGTGCTGGTCGGGTCGCTGTCTGCCCGGCGTTCGCCCCGTCGGGCAAGCCGTATCCGGCGCTGTACCAGATGACGAGTGTGCCCTCGAGCGTGAAACTCGTCGGCACACCCGCGCTGCCGCGGGCGCTTGTCTACGCATGCGATCCGACGTGGGATTACATCGTCTGGGGTGTGAGTTGCACCTCGATCCGGAACTTCAACTTCACGGTTCAGGGCGAGGGGTCAGAGAAGATCGATTCGCTTCGCGTTCTGCTGACCGGAACCGAAGGTTGGATGACTCAGAACAACTTTGTCGATGCCCGCACCGTTACGTTGCGAGTTGGTAGTCCTCCATCTCTTGCTTGTAGCTCTGCTCCTGTTACCGGTACACCCAACGGTGGTTTCACGCTCGCATTTGAGATGCTGACCGGTACTTGTGCGACGGTGCTCAAGGGCAAGACTCCGGCAGATCTCAACGGTGCGAATATCTACGCGTCTGTGCAGCTTCGATTACGTCAACTGGTTCTGATCCCTTGGCTTTTCGCCCAACAGACCTTCACCCTCACCGAAGCGTCCACCCAGATGAATGGACTCTTGGGGACTGCACCGTCATCGGCATTCAGTGCTCCGGCAACTGATTGGACCTCTCCATCCAAGGCGGCTGTCAGCGACGGTGATTCGGCTCAACCCCAGATGAGTTGCGAGCAGATGATCTGCCAGATGCCGTTGGCCACCCGGACGAGAAATCCGCTGGTGGCCAACAACACACGAGAATTCGCAATGGAAGTCAACGGTGGTTTCAACTTCGCTGGCCTGTCCAAGTTCACCGATGCCGGAATCAAGCCGCGGATCTCGGCTCTTCGAGTTGATGTCGATATCACGACTGCGCAGAAGCCAATCCCGTCGATACTCGGTATTGATCTGGATCCGAAGAACTTCCGATCTGACATGAACGTCAGCCTCGAGTTGGAAACGCCGTCGGGTAACCGGTGTGTCCTGCATAAGGGTGGCGTGAATGGGGGCGATGCAGGTGAAGTGCAACGACTGTCGTTCAGCGTCGACACTGCAGATGACTTGGCGGATGGCGGATCCTGCAACCACTCGATACGCGCATTCGATGAACTGACCGATCCAGCGACCAAGCTCAAAGTGATCGTGGAAATGCCATGTGTTCGAAACCCAGATCCGGGTGCGAGTTGGTTATGCTTCCAGGAACTCTTCCAAGACGATCACGTATGGGGAGTACGCCCACCGGGAATCGACAGGATCGCGGTGTACGCGAGCACCGATTCGTACCTTGGCGCCCCGTCCAACTCACAGATCGCAATCGATGCCGCTGCCCCAGCGCCCCGCAAGATGTTCCGTAGTTTCGGACAGGCCTGGTTGCCGCTGACCGATCTGGACATCCACTGGCAAGGCGACGGGGGAACAGCAACCCTGTTCAGCAACGATCTGGTCCTCCACGGACTCGGTAGCGACATGACATCTGGCGCAACGACAGCGTTCGTGTGCTGTGGCAAGCCTGATACCCGCGAAGTCCGACTGCGTGCTCGGATCGACGGTCGATCGCGCTTGGTTGCGACCGTCAGATACACCGATGTCACCGATGAACCGACCCCGGTCTACAAACCTGGTTCGGCAGTCAACGTGCTTGACTGGCGTCGCGGTCGACTATCGGGTGGCTGAGAGCTGTCTACATCGGACCCCGGCAAAGCTGTGAGGTGATGGGCAACCCTACCCGTCTACGTTGACCTCGCTTGTGCGGTGAATCAAACTTCAAGTTTCAAGTTATTCGGGTGGGTCGCCTATTTGCCCGTTAGGTGCTTGTCGTGTGCGTACTGGCCTGGCTCGTCGCGGGACCAGACGATGGAGATGATGGAACGCCTTGTGCAGGATCGTATCGAGAGCAGTCGAGATCAGGCAGGCTTCTCGTTGATCGAGGTCCTGATCTGCATCATGCTCGCTGGCACCGTCATATTGGGTTTGGCATATGGAATGTTGACCTTGATGAGGGTCAACAAATCGACCTCTGAACGTGAACAGATCCAGCTCGCGATCGGCAATTACACCGAGCGAATCTTGGTGTCGAAGTACATCCCGTGTGCTGCTGCGCCAGCCCAGCAACCGACGGTCGCCAACTACAACGCGTTGCCGGGACTGTGGACCCCAACCCTGTCGGGAATGACTGCCAAGATCACCAAGGTCGAGTACTGGAATGACTCAACTGAGCGTTTCGTGGCAGCTTGTCCAACGACGTCTGACCAAGGCACACAGCGTTTGAACGTCGAGGTTGCTTGGCGGGGCCGGACGGGCACGGGCCAAGTAGTTATTGCACACCGATCGGATCCGACCCCATGATCGGCGCTATAGCACGGGCGCGGCACCGTCGAAGTCAGGCCGGTTACACGGTTCTCGAGTTGATGATCGGCGTGGCGATCACGGCGATCGTGCTGGTGCCGCTCATGTCATGGGCAGTGCTGGTCATGCGCCAGCAACCTATTGAGCGTGACGGAATGATGCGCACTGCTCAAAGCGGCCTCTTGGGGACGATGCTTCCGAGCGATGTTTCTGTCGCCGGACAAGCGTGGGTCAGCGGGATGAATGAACCATGGGCGACGGATTGCTCCGGTGGAGTCTCGGCCAACGGTTCAGTGCAGTTGGTGATGATCAGTTCTGGCGCAACCGTTCAAAAGGTGGTCTACAGCGTTGCCCCCACGAGCGATGATGCCAGTCAATTGAGCATCTGGCGGCGTACTTGTGGAATCGGTTCGGACGACTCGCTGGTCGCTGAGAACCAACTGTTCCGCGGAGCGAAACCAGGGCTGACAGCGGTCACCTGTAGCTCACCCGGTGGCGATACGCCGTGCCGTGAGATCGAACTCACGATGACTCCACATGGGAGCAATCAGGCGATCGAACTCACTGCGACACGACGGGTAGACAATTCCGATACCTCGCTCGACGCTCTCGGCAACCCATTGCCCGTAGCGGTCATAACTCTCGTGTCTCGGTCAACGATGCAACCCATGCAGGCCGTGTTCTCAGCTGAGAACTCGACAGTCGGAGCTGGTCGGTCAATCAAGTCCTACGCCTGGGAATTCGAACCGGACGTCACCCCTTCGGATCCGACGGCGAAGCAGGTCACGGCATCGTTCCCACTGTTGGGTGTGGGTCAGCCGAACCGTGATTTCACCGTCCGTTTGACCGTCACCGACGACCTGGATCGCTCCAATACTGCGTTCTTCCGCATCTCGTCCTCGAATGCCGATCCGGTCGCGGTGATCAGCCGGATCACTCCGAACCCTGCCAATATTGGCGACACTGTCACGTTCTACGCCCTGCCCGTTGGCGGGATGCCTGGTTCATATGATCCCGACGGATCGATCATCCGATTCGACTGGCTGATCAGCCTGCCCCAGGCTGATCCGGCAGATCCTCCGAGAGAAGTCGTGTTGAGTGGCCCGACGGTCAGCTACACGACCAAAGCCGGTGACGCCGGCGATGCGAGCGTCCGGTTGTCAGTTACCGACCTGCAACTCGGACAGGCGACCGTGTCGGCAGCGTTGCAGATCATCGACCCCGGATCGCCCCCCACCACCGCACCCGAACCCGGTGGCCCTGTTGTCGCGTCGTTCATAGACAAGGTGGGCACGAGCGCTTTGGTGCGCGACTTCGATGCGTCTGCAACTACTGGTGTTGATCCTTCGGCCACCTTCGCGTGGGACTTCGGCGATGGAACCACAGGCACGGGCATGCTCGTGTCCCATACGTACCCGAAGATCGGTGACTACGAAGTGACCCTGACAGCGACGGCGTCTGACAACCGATCGGGGACGGCGCACCGCACGATCACGGTCACTTCGGGTACCTTGCCAGCTCCTGCCAGGGTCCGACACAACGGAACACAAGTCCTGTGGGACCCGGTAGCGGGCGCCTACCGGTACTTGGTCGACTTCGAGTTCAAGACCCCGACCGACTGCTTCAAGGTGATTGCCAATCAGGCCGTTGGTGTCGGGCCGAATCCCCTCAAGCAGATTCCACGCAACCCGTGCCCACGGACCGCCACGAGTCGTGCACGCGTCGGAGTCGATTCTGGAACGACGGTGACCTGGTCCAACTGGATCACCATCCCGACGATCAACGATCCAGTCGCGACGACGACCACGACGACGGTGGTCAAGTGAAAGCACTCAGGCAACGGCAACGTGATGAGAGCGGTTTCGCTCTCATGGCGGTCCTGGCGGTCATAGCGTTGACCGGAATCGTATTTGGCGTGCTCGTCGGGCTCATGGCACTGACGTTGAAGATCACTGCCAACCATGAACGAACCGAGCGTGAACGCCGAGCCTCAGACGGTGCCATCGTCGCAACGCTCAATCACCTGCGTCTGGGTGCTCTGGGGGCTGGCTGTTCGAGCATCGCTTCGACCCTGCCCGGATTTGAATTGCCCTTCGATGTCCCTTCGGGATCCGACAAGGTCAACGTGACGTGTGAGGCAGCAGCGGATGACTACGGCGACCCGGCTGGCGAGGTCAAGCTCGTGGGTGACAGCTACGCCGGAACGATCACCGACTGGCGCACCGCTTGGCCGTGGGCGTCGGTGTCCGGGGCATCGGCCGCCTTGGCCACCTCTGGAGTCAATCCGTCGTTGGTTCACAGTGGATCAGAGCCCCTGCGTTTCAACGGCCACGTGAATTCCGCATCCGGAGCGGCGCCGCTGCGGAACCCGGTTTCGGGATCACCCGCACTTGAGGTGCGCGGCGAGTACCGTCAAGGAAAGAGTGGTTTGGGTGCCACGGGAACCGACTGCGGGCTGCTGCGCACACCCGGCTCGCCGCTGTTCATCGATGCTGTAGCTGGTGCTAGTTGTGGCGACCCGTCTGCACTCAGCGCCGCTGTTCCATCCGATTACGCGATCGATCAGACCTTGGCCACGTTGCCAAGCGAGTCGGGTGGTTGCCCCGCCGGACCGGTCGTGACATTCAGTGCCGGTCGTTATGACCAACGTGCGGTCAAGACGCTCAACCGTTGGTTCAATGGAAGCTGTTCCAACCGGACCTTCTACTTCCCGACAGGGGTCTACTGGTTCGACGCCAACGACGCGTCGAAGCCGGCCGCGGACCGCAACGCGTTGGTGATCGACGATGCGGGCTCGCGGTTTGTGTTCGGCGAACCCAAGGGTTGGTCGACCTCGACCGGAGCGACCGCAGCGAACTTCCCCGCAGCCTGCAATGCCGGTGTCAGCGCAACCTCACCTGGCGCATCCATCGTCTTGTCCGGACGAACCTCCCTGCGCCATCTCGCTGGCCGCTTGGCGGTATGCCCGTTCGTGTCCCCCGCAGGCGAGCCCTACCCGGCGATCCTCCAACAACGCTCCCAGCCCAACGATGTGACCGTCACTCCTGGTGCGTTGCTCGACTTCGCGCCCGTGGCAAACCTGATATCTGGCGATTCGTCCCAGTCGGCCGGCCCGGCAACGTTCTCTTGTGTCATGCCCGTGGGATGGGAGAGCGAGTGCACCGCACAGCGCCGCTTCGAAGTGAAACTCGTTTCATCCGCATCGGCAGAACCGCTTCGTAGTGTTCGAGTCGGACTGACCGGCGACGAGCCCAACTATCCGGTTTCGGTAGTGCAGTCACGACGAGTCGAGTTCCTGGTCACCCTGGCGGACGCGTCAACGTGTACCACCAGCAACCTCGACGGGGGAATCGACGACGGCACCGAGACGAGCTTCGAGTTGCTCACAGGAACCTGTGCCACGAAACTGACCAGCTCATCACAACTTGACGGTGCAACGGTCCGCTCAACCGTGTCGTACCGGTACGCCGCACCGTGTCTCGATTTCGGCGGCTGCGGATTCGGCGGTCAGACGCTGGTGATCTGGGACGTTGGAGTCACCGTCGACACCTTCACCAGCAGCGCCACCAGCGTCGGGGCGGTTTCGGGCTGGTCGAACGTCGCGAACGCGCTCGCTGACGACTCGACCGCAGGCGTGCTGTTCAACTCGATATGTGGGCAGCCGGTCTGCGGCGGCCCCGTGCCGGACATGACCTTTGAGCGATCCTTCACTCTGACCAACGTGAGCCTCGCCGCTCCCTTGGATCCAACTGACTCGCTGAGCTCGATCGGCGTGGTGATCAAACAAAAGGGTGATCAAGCGCAGGGCATTAACTCATCCACTCTGAGCGGCCAGACCTCACTCAAGTTGACGCTTTCTGACGGGTCCGTATGCGAAAAGACCTTCCCTGGCGTTGTCAATCGGACCGGCTCTACCTACTACCCGATGCTGTCGCTGGGTAGTTCGCAATGCGGCGCGGTCAGCTGGGCGCCCACGCATCAAATCGCTTCGCTGCTCAGCGGGGCCTCGGTCTCGGTGAGCGTTCAACTCAACTGCCTGTGGCCTGTCGGGGATGAGTGCGGTGGGTTCCTGTTGCCGTCCTATGTGCAGCCCGTCGCAATCCAGTACGTCGGGCTGATGGCTACGACCGACTCGTACAAGGGACCGGTCACAAAGTCCCAGATTCGGGTGGATTCGACGGCGAGCGGGTCGGGGAGTTCTGCGAACTTCTTCGGGTCAGCCATGTTGCCCCACACCTCATTGGACATCTTCTGGTCGGGTAAGTCGTCCAAGATGTCGCTCTTCGGTGGCGAGCTCCAGCTGTGGAGCCTGGGTAGCCGGATGTCGGCTGGCGCTGAAGCCGATGTCGTATGTTGCACGAAGCCCGAGGTGACCTCTCACAAGGTCAGGCTCACGGCGTATGTCGGTGGACGTCCGGTGTTGTCTGCAGTTGCGATCCTCGCTCCTGATCGAAGCCGACCCGAGGTGCTCGAGTGGACACAGTGCGGGCGAAACGGGGCCTGCGGCACGCCGTAGTTGGCCTTCAACACTTGCAAGATCGTCGATTTGTTGCACTTGTGCGGCAACAGCCATGCACAAGTGCAACAGATCTGTGCTGCAGTGGCGCAGACGTCGTGTCGGTCGCTAGAAGGTCGGCCCGCCGCCCAGCGCGCCGAGGCGACGGTTGTAGATGACACGTAGCGCCTCGGTGAATGCTGCCGGGTCCTTGAGATGGTCCCAACCGACATAAACCATCTCCCAGCCGAGGCTCGCAAGCAGGAGATCTCGCCGGTTGTCGCTACGGATCCGTGTGGCGGTGCCGTGGTAACCCACCGAGTCAGCCTCGACGCCAAGCATGGCCTCGGGCCACGCCATATCGAGCCGGGCGACCATTCGGCCCTCGGCATCCCGTATAACGAACTGCCTCTGGGGCACGGGCAACCCCGCTTTCACACATGCCCGCTCCACCAGTCGCTCGAACTTCGAGTCGGGCAGCGGGCCGAGCCGATCCGGGCGGCTCAGCACCCTGATGATGTTCCCTGTTCCCGACGGGCCGGGGCGCTGCAACCGGTCGAGCGCGTCGTCGAGCGATCGCTTGGTGAGGCCCTTCCGCAACGCGTCATCGACAATCTGTTCAAGCGTGTTGTCGTCGAAAATTCTGCCAAGGTCGATAACCGTTCGGGCCAATGTGGTTACGGGTAAGCCCTTCACCGTTGTGCAATCGGCCGGGGTCAACATTGAAGATGTGTGGACGAGCCATGGCCCGCCTGCTCGGCTGAGGCTCCGGTCCTTTGTCAGCTCAACGGGTGCGGACCGTATGCCATCGAGTTGGTGGATGAAACCTCCAGCCCGGTGTGACAGAACAGCGCTGGTCGACAGGGCGGCGATGGCGGCCTGCCGGTACCAACTGTCGGCGACAGCGTTGGAAACCAGTATGCCCCGCCTTGGTCTGGTCCATTCTCCCCGCTTGATCATGGTGTCGACCTGGGAACGGGTAAGGCCGCAGGCTTGGGCCTCTTCGATACTGACTACGCCGTGCCTTGCAGCAGCGGTCTTGGCGAGGTGGGCGAATGGTGAGACTGGATCGGCCATTGGCTGAGTCTGGTGAACACGTGCCCGTGGGTCAGCGGGTAGGTGTCCCCGCTCGGTGGTGCTCGACCAACTGCCCGCCCGAACGCAACTGTGGCACTTATGCAGGAATCACCATGCATAAGTGCCACAGTTAGCGTGAATTCAGTTATGAGTGGGCCGACTAGCGGCCCGAATCAGCCGGCCATCTTCCGCTGCAGGTTCTCGTCCAGAGCGGCGAGGAATTCCTGCGTGGTCAGCCAAGGCTGATCCTTGCCAACCAAGAGCGCGAGGTCCTTGGTCATCTGGCCGCCCTCGACCGTCTCAACGCAGACCGCTTCGACTG
>JAGQSZ010000385.1 GCA_020439285.1 Microthrixaceae bacterium | reverse complement strand
ATGAGGTCTACCGCTTCCCGCACAGCCGTCTGGACGTGATGGTGGACGTTGAAGAGAGAGTACGGCGGCTGCGACACCACAGGAACCGCCGCCGACATCGCAGTGTCGGGGTCGTCGGTGTCGATGACGCTCAAATGAATCAGGTTGCTGGTGATGTCAATACCCAGCACCCTGGGCAATTCGTAGTCGGTGGTCAGGCTCATTACTCAAATCCCCTTCTGGGCTTGCGCGGCGGCTTCGGCGCGGTAGGTGTTGTCGGTTCGTTAGCGGTGTCGGGCTGTTCAGCCACGGGAGCATCCCCGAGGGGCTCCCTAGGAGGTGCGCCGTCAGGCGCATCGGGGCTGTCCCCCGTGGGCTGCTCATCTGGCGGGATGAGTCCCATACGAATCGCCTCCTGGCGTACCGCTTCCTTCCGTTCGGCGTCGGTCATCCCTGCGACAGGTGAGTCCGCATCCCCCGCGGCCGGCTCGGTGGGAGACTCCGCTGGGGCTGCGGGCTGAGTGTCGAATCCGAGAACAGCGCCGCTGGAGCGTTTACCAGCGAAGTTCGGCGACCAAGGGTCGTACTTCGCCATCGTGGGGATGAGCTTCCCGTCACGGTCGGTGAGGGCGACGGTCGGCGTGGACGCCACCACATCGAGGTCGGGTTTCTTCCCGTCCTCGCCGTTCCCCCAATCCGCACCACTCACCTGGATCCCGATCCTGGGCATGAGCGCGGGAACGGACGCCGATACGGGCTCCCACTTCTCCCACAGCGCGCGTACCTCGTCGGTCGGCGGGCGCACCTTCTTGTCCGCCGCGTTGTCCAGCGACGTTGTGCCCGGAGACCACACGTAGAAGGACTGAAACTCGATCAGGTCGCTTCCCGTGGTGACCATTCCGCGACCCTTCACCCCCGCGATGCGGGAGCCTATGACCTCGGCGCGCGGGCGGGTCACCGAGTTGAAGACACCCGGGTTGTTCAGCGTCTCCGCCTCGGGAGCGCCAAGGCTGACAGTCAAACCGAGGTTCGCCTGCCAGCTTCCCGGAACAGCACCAGCGCCCGTTTTGCGGATGGTTTGGCTGAGTAGGGCGACGTGCGCGCGGGCTTCGCGGGCGAGTCGCAGGATCAGGTCAACGTCGGACTCGAATGGTTCGGCAGACTTGTGCTTCGCGCCGAGGGTGATGGATGTCGCTCCCCATTCGTCCAGCACCAGCAAGATGGGCGGGAAGTCGAATGCGCGTCCATCCCCGCGCAGCTTCGCCTCGGTCGCCGCTTCGAATCGGCGTTCCACCTCCAGACGCACCTGCCGCACCATGACGGCGGTCTGCTGGGCGTCGCGCGCAACCATCGCCACGCCAGGTGCGCTGTGCAGGGTGGCGAAGTCCGAAGGCTTCCCCGAGCTGATGAACGCGGTGAACCCGCCACCCGCGTCGTGTCCCGTGTCAGGGTCACGATAACCAGTCCTGAACATCTCGATTACCGATCTCGCCCACACCGACTTTCCCGCAGCGGTGCCACCAGCGACAAGGACGTGCGGAAAGCCCTCCAGCGGGTACTTGACGACCTTCCCGCGTGAATCGAGTCCCAGCATCCACGCTGCGCCGTCGTACCTCGCTGTCGCCTGGTGCGGGGAGGTCACCACCGAGGACGGCGGTTCGATACACACCGCTGCGGGGAAGCTGCTCGGGGCGTCATCGAAAATGAGAAGCGGAGCGCCCGAAGCTGTTTCGGTGACGCGGAGGTTCCCAGCGTCTGCGCCCACACCCTTGAAACCCGCTCGGAGGAC
>JAGQSZ010000384.1 GCA_020439285.1 Microthrixaceae bacterium | reverse complement strand
GTGTCGATGATCGAGACACCGTTCACGTTGGCACCCAGAAGTCTCTGGATCGCGGCGAACTCGGCACCGGCAGAGCTGTCCTGCTCGGTGTTCTCGAAGTACTTCGGACCCGGATTACCCACGACGTCGCGGACATCGAAGATGTCGTAGCCGATCGAGGGGTAAATCGCCGGCGCACCGTCCTTGATGTCGAAGGCTTCAGCTTCAACACCAGGATTGAACGCAGTGAACGTACCTCCCGCGACGGTGATATCGATCAGGTTGTTACCCGAGGTAACGGCAATGCTCGTGCCAGCCGGATCCGGATCGACAGCGCCGAAGTACTGAAGCGTAACCACATCTCCGAGGACTGACGCCTTGACCAAGCTGCTGCTGGTGCCGATCGCCGTTGCAATGGCCGAGGCGACCTGTGCGTTGGTGGCGTTCGCCGCAACCGAAATCGGTCCGGAGGAGTAGCCATCCAGCGTAACCACAACAGTCGTGGCGACCGGATTGGGTCCACCGGAGACCGTGAGGGTCTGCACTTCAGTCGGAGCGGTCGGCACGATGGCGACAGCAGCCAGATCGAAATCGCGACCCGTCGGGTAGACGATCGTGACACAGTCGTCGCTGAAGTCGGCGGGCGTGTCGTTGTCATCGATCACAGCTTCAATGGTGCCACCGGCAACCGCGACACCGTCGAGGTTCTCCCGGATGGCCTCGTTCATCTGCTGGGCGGTCCAGCCCTGCGAGATGTTGATCGTGCGGACGATCGGGACACCGTTGCCATTGTCGAGCGTAACCACGACGGCAAACGGTTGCTCGGCAACGTCACCCGGAGGGAATTCGCCGCTGTCGACGTCATAGGTCAGGCAGATTTCCTGGCATTCCTGCTCGGCAGGAACGAAGGCATCTTCAATCGCCGCCGTGAAGTTCATGATGTAGTCCGGCGAGGCCTGGCTCGCGAAGACTTCAGTCTCGACCTTCTTGATGACGATGTGTTCGACACTGTAGGCATTGCTCGACAGAGCAATGTCGTCGCTGCCGGTGCTGCCCCAGACACGGTTGTTGTTCACGTTGACCGAGTCAACGCCCGACAGCTCTTTGCCGCCATCCCAGCCGAACTCCGAGTCCCAACGCGCGCCATCGCCCGGATCGAGATCGTCGTTGCTGTAGTAAGCAGTCCCGGCGGTCGTGAAGCCAAGCGGGTTAAGCTGCGCGGCCGTGTAGTCAGTGAACTCCTTCGCAGTGGTGCTCGCAGCCTGAAGCGGCGTGAGATCCACAGCCGTTCCACCGAGCGATTCGGGGAACTTACCCACGGTGCGACGACCAATCGTGAAGCCGAAATCGGTGACGGAGTGCTCGCCGTCCACCTTCGATTCAACGATAAGGGTCCGTCCCGGGCCGTCCTTGGCAACGAGGAAGCTGCTCAGGGCCTCGTGATTGTTGATCGCATCCTTGATCGCCTGATTGATCGTCAGGTCATCGATGACCACACCGTTCACGGAGGTCCAGGAGTCACCCACTTCCCACTGAACGATCAGATCCTGATAGTGGATGAAGATCGACACGTTGACCGCGTTGGAGATCTGGGCGTGGCCGAAGGTCAGCAGATCGTTGACCTGAGCCGGGCTCTTGTAGGTCTGAGCATTGAACACCCAGGTCGCGCGGCAGCAGTTGAAATCACTGCTGTAGTAATCGCTCTCCTTGGTGATCGAACCATAGCCGCCACCGGAATTGTCGGTGAAGACGATGTCGTTGCCGCCACCGACCTGAATATCGACCGCGGTCGAACCCCAGGTGTGGACGAAGTCGTTA
>JAGQSZ010000383.1 GCA_020439285.1 Microthrixaceae bacterium | reverse complement strand
CCGCCTGACTTGACCACGTCCTTGGTCCGGTCGACGATGCGCACGTAACCGTTGGAGTCGATGACTGCAACGTCACCGGTCTTGAGCCACCCATCTTCGGTGAACGACTGCGGTGCCCGCTCATCGTCGTAATAGGTAGCGGTGATCCACGGGCCAGCAGCCTGCAGTTCGCCTTGGGTTTCGCCGTCCCAAGGCAGGATCTCACCAGTGTTCTGATCCGCGATTCGCAACTCGACGCCGATGACTGCTGGGCCCTGCGTTGCACGCAGATCGGCCTTTTCGTCCTCGGGCAGGTCTTCGAGCCAACTGCGGGTGATGGCAGCCGACGCGACCGGGCTCGTTTCTGTCATGCCCCAGGCCTGCAGGATGGGCAGACCGGTCTGGGCCTTGTATGCCTCCGAGAGTGCCTTGGGTACAGCGGATCCGCCACACGGGATTGCCCGCAGAGCGGAGGTGTCGCGGTCCTTCAGTTCGGGCAGGACACCCATCCAGATCGTCGGGACGCCAGCAGCGACGGTGACCTTTTCGTTGACAATCAGGTTCGCCAGTGCCGGTGGGGTCATCTGCGGGCCGGGCAGCACCAGGTTGGCTCCCGTCGCGACGCCAACGTGAGCCAGACCCCAAGCGTTCGCGTGGAACATCGGCACCACCGGAAGGACCGTGTCGTGTTCGTTGACACCGACGGTGTCGGCTGAGTTCATCGCCAAGGTATGCAGGTAGGTGCTGCGGTGCGTGTAGACGACGCCCTTGGGATTACCTGTGGTGCCAGACGTGTAACACATCGACGCAGCCCGGTACTCGTCGGTCACCGACATCTCTGCCGGCTCGTTTGCGGCGAGCAGTTCTTCGTAGTCAAGGAACTCGATGCCGTCTGGCAGTGGCGTGGGAGCACCGTCGTCCATGATCACGTAGTGCTTGACCGTCTTGAAGGTCGGGATGAGCGGAGCGATGAGCCCGAGAAGTGATCGGTCGATGAAGATGATCTCGTCCTCGGCATGATTGACGATGTAGGTCAACTGCTCCGGGAACAGGCGGATGTTGAGGGTGTGGAGCACACGCCCGCTGCACGGCGCAGCGAAATACAACTCGAGGTGGCGCGACGTGTTCCACGCGAAGGTGCCGACCCTGCCGTCTTCAGATATGCCAAGGCTGTTGAGCGCTCCAGCTAGACGGCGAGTCCGCTCGGCCCACTCGCCGTAGGTCGTGCGCTCGATCCCGGTGGCCGTACCGGTGATGATCTGCTTGACCGGTGTGTACCTCTCGGCTCGGTCCAAGAAGTGATTGATGGTCAACGGACGGTCCTGCATTGTGCCGAGCATGGGTCCCCCTTGTGGATCTCAGCGCTGAGTGTGCGGCATACGCCGCCCTGTGAAATGTAGGCCGAAAAGATGGGATCGTGTTGCGTGGTCGCTTCACACCGGTAGCGTTCATGGCGCGATGTCATTCCATGTTCCAGAGAGGCGACTCAATTGACCGAGAGCGCGCCCGAAGCTATCGACCAGGACAGCCAGTCCGCAGTCAAACGAACACCCAAGGGCCTACTGCCCCTGATTGGCGCTGCAATCGTCCTGCTCGTCATCGCCACCAATGTCGGCAATGCCGTCTGGGCGAAGTGGATAGAGACCAATCCGATCGGTCTCCTCGCTCTCAACAGCACCAACAAGTACCTGCTGGGAACCTCGGTGAATACCGACTTCTGGCCCTTCGTCATCGTTGCGACCCTGCGACTGCTCGTTGCTGATCCGCTGTTCTACAGCCTGGGATATCTGTGGGGGCCCCAAGCACTCCACTGGGCCAAGCGTGTGTTCCCGG
>JAGQSZ010000382.1 GCA_020439285.1 Microthrixaceae bacterium | reverse complement strand
ATCGACGAAACCCGCTGTCGCGTGCACCTGAAGCCCCATGCGTCCCAGGCTGCTCTTGCCGTTGACGATTCCCACGATGTTGTCGGGCAGACCCAGGCGTTCGGCTGTGTGGCCGAGCGCGAACTCCCCCGGGTGGAGAACGAAGGGTTCATCCACCGGCACCTCGACGGTGTCCATGACCGAATCATCGTGGGAACGGGGATCGATGTGTGTCAGACGACTGTTGCTCATGACACGGAACTCGGTTCCGAGTCTGACATCTATTGATGCCGGTTGAACCAGGTCGGGTTCGAAGGGCTTGATCAGCAGTGAGCCGGATTCAACCAGTTCACGGATTGACGCGTCAGCAAGGATCACGCGCTGCACCGTAGTCCGGTGTCGCCTCAGACCGCTACGTCGCTGGCTGCCGCCCGCCTCACCTACTCGCTGGTCTCATCGATGAAGTCGACGATGACTCGCCCGAGAGTCGGACCCGCGTCTTCTTGTAGGAAGTGGCCTGCGCCTTCGATCGTCGTATGTGTTCTCCCCTGCGCTCCGGGGACCTTGGCCAGGAACGGAGCATCTCCCCCGCGAGTGATCGGGTCCGAGTCGCTGAACGCCAACAGGAAGGGGATCTCGAGCGACTCGAGGACTCGCCACGCGGCTTCGTTGTCGGGAGTCGCCGGATCATCGGGCGATGTAGGCACCAACGCCGGGAATATGCGGGCGCCCGCCTTATAGGTGTCGTCGGGAAACGGGGCGTCATAGGCAGCAACGACCTCTGGTGACAGATCGGTGGTGGTGCCGCCGTTGATGATCAGCCCGACCGGGAACTCCTCTGCTTGCGATGCGAAGTTCTGCCAGGCCAGGAACGCCTCGGACGCCGGGCCGTGACCGGTGGGCAGACCTGTGTTTCCGATGACGACCCTTGCGTAACGCTCGGGTTGGGCGGCGAGCAGACGCAGGCCGACGAGTCCACCCCAGTCCTGACCGAAGAACGTGATGTCGGAGAGGTCCAACTCATCGAACAGGGCGCACCTCATCCACTCGACGTGGCGGGCATATGTGTAATCGGTTTGTCTGGTCGGTTTGTCACTTCGCCCGAAGCCCACCAGATCAGGGGCGATCACCCGATGCCCCGCCGCGGTCAGCACGGGGATGACCTTGCGGTACAGGTAGGACCATGAGGGTTCGCCGTGCATCAACAACACCGGCGCAGCATCCGCTGGGCCAACGTCCAGATAGTGGACCCGCAGGGTTCCGCCGTCACCGTCGGGCACCTGGACATAGTGGGGATCAAAAGGGAAGTCGGGTAATCCGACGAAACGATCATCTGGTGTTCGCACGAAATCCATCTGGGCTCCAGTCATTCATCTTCGAAACTATTTGCACTCGAAAGCGCTTGACGACAGGCAATCAGTGGCCTCACTGACGTGCCATTCCCGCGCGACTCTCTGATTCCGCAGCTGCCGGGTTGCCGCTCCGTTCAGGTGTCAACAACTGGATTTCCACCGCGTGCAGCGCACCGGAGAAGGCGAACTCGTCCTGGTAGTGCTCTGACACTGGCGACCCGTGGTCATAGCCAACGCTCGCCCCGACCGAGGAGAGAACCCACAAATACTTGGGGAGTGTTCCGTTCGCACGCTCAACGCCATTGACCTCCAAGGTGACGACGCCAGAGTGGTTCTCATCACGACGAAAACGTGCGACGAGCTCGACCTCACCCGTGGGTAGTGCGTCGCTAGTCGCAATGACGGTGTGGTCTCCGAACGCGTTGTAGTCAACGATGAACGCTCCATCATGGACGAAGATCGACAGTCCCGAATTCGAGGTA
>JAGQSZ010000381.1 GCA_020439285.1 Microthrixaceae bacterium | reverse complement strand
CGCAGTCGGTCGCTGCGATCTGGTCGAGGATCGTCAGCGGATCCGGTCGCAGGGAGGCCGGTTGGTCCTCTGCAATCCAGCGACCCTGGCCGGTCACCCAGGTCTTGGCGCCGACATAGAGGCGGGCCGTTTCGCCGATCGGAGGGTTCCGTTCGAGCCTCGGTTGGTCCGACTGCGCCATCTGTTCCCACCGGTCCGGGGCGCCGTAGTTCCAGATCCCATCTGCTCCGTCGGGAGCGAAACTCCACGCGCCGTGGATATCGACGGCCATCGCTGGCGCCGACCGGGTCGCCTCAACTGCGGCAGACACCCGAGCTGCGGATTGTCCAGCAGCAGGCTCCGAGCCGGAACCCGATCGAACCGTGAGTACAGCGACGCTGATCACGATCACAGCCACTACTGCGGCCGCTAGCCCGCTGAGCCATCGTGTCTTCGGCGCCGCGGCTTCTGCCTCCGTGATGTGCTGCTGACGATTCGCGGGCACCCGCGCCTCGGTCGCAGCGTCGAGTGTTCGACCTGCGCGGGCAAGTCGTTGCTCCACCGTTGGCTTCATGATTCCTCCCCGAACTCACGGCGAAGCCGCTGCATCCCTCGATGAACATGGTTGGTTACTGCCGCCACAGAGATTCCGACGATCTCAGCGACCTCCCGGTAGCTCCACCCGTGCGCGTGAACCATCACCACGCACGTGCGCTGCAACGGCTTCAGCTCGCCGAGCGACAAGAAGATGTCGCCCGACACGTCCTCCCACACTGGGTCGAACTCCTCACGAGGGAACTCGACCCCGCGGCCCCAACGGCGATACCGGCGGTTCGCCGACTGCGCAACTCGGTAGGTGTACCCGGCCGGGTTGGCCATCCGCCCCACCCGATCCCAGTCCTTCCACACAACCGCAAGCGCGTCGGCGCACAGGTCGCTGCCGACATCGACGCCCTCACGAGCAACCAGCACCCGAAGGAGCCGAGCCCCGTCGGTCGCGACGAACTCCTCGAAGTCACGCAGCACCGGTTCAGGCTCGACGGTTCTCGACTCCTTCATCGCTCAAACAAGACCCCCGAACCCCAGCAGTTCTTTCACCCCTCCTGGCTGACACGCTCTCGGCGATAGGGGGCAGGGACCAGTGTGTGACGTTACGTGATACATTCGTCCGATGGCTCATCCGATCTCTGTTCGGCTCGATGACGAGGCAGATCGTGCGCTGCGTGCCCTCGAAGCGGCCGGAATGACCAGGTCTGAAGCGATTCGTTCCTCGCTCATCTCGTCGGCTCAGCGACTTCGCCGGAGCTCAGAACTCGCAGCAGAGGTCGCCGCGCTCGAAGCGGACGAACAGGACCGCGACGAGATGCTCGTGGTGGCGGGGCTCATGGAGGCGCTTCGTGCTGCGCGGTGACATCTACCGTCTCAAGGTCCCCAAGGGCACCGGACACGAGCAGCACGGCGACCGATACGGGGTCGTCGTCCAAGCCGACGAATTTCTCCCGCGCTCGGTGGTGATCGTCGCTCCGACGTCCGTCCGCGCGAAACAGGCGTCGTTTCGACCAGAGATCGATCTTGGCGGGGACCGGACTCGCGTTCTCGTCGAACAGCTCGGCGCCGTGGACACATCGCGGCTTGGTGAGCTGTCGGGTCACCTGAGCCCCGAGGAGCTCTGGGGCGTCGACGAGGCCATGTCGACTGTCCTGGGCCTCAACTGATCTCACTCCCGGCAGCGAGGATCGGGTGGGCGTTGATTCAGGATCCACCATCGTGTCGGTGGTGTGGGTCAGCTGGCCGCGGGTTCCCACCCACGGGCCGTCACCGCGCATAGGTGTCCACCT
>JAGQSZ010000380.1 GCA_020439285.1 Microthrixaceae bacterium | reverse complement strand
CACCCGGATTGTGTGCAACCGAGGATGACCTGCAGTGGGCCGAGATGATTCTGGGCGCGGTCGGTTCGGTGATCCGACTCCCTGAGTCTGCACTCGATGCCGTCACGGGACTGTCCGGATCGGGCCCGGCCTACATCTTCTTGTTGGCCGAGGCGATGATCGAAGCCGGTGTCCTACAAGGTCTCTCCCGGCCCGTTGCCGACCAACTCGTGCGACAGACCATCCTCGGGTCGGCTCATCTGCTCTCCAACAGTTCAGATGGACCGGCCGACCTGCGTGCCGCTGTCACCTCGCCAGCGGGGACCACGGCCGAGGGGCTACTGGCGCTGGAACGTGGCGCATTTCGGGCGACCGTCATCGACGCTGTCACCGCTGCGACTGAACGGTCACTCGAAATGCACGAGGGTCCATACTCCGCACCCTGAGACTCGCGGCTAGTCGCTGGTAGCTTTGCCCTGATGGCCCTGCGCTACGACACGATCTCGTTCCTATCCGACTACGGCCGCACCGATGAGTTCGTCGGTGTGGTCCACAGCGTCATACGCCAACTCGCGCCTCAGGTCCGGGTGATCGACATCACCCACGACATCCCCCAATGTGATGTCAGAGCCGGGGGACTGACGCTCGGACGCTCGGCGCAGTACCTGGCGCCCGGCGTTGTCGTGGCAGTGGTCGATCCGGGCGTCGGAACCCACAGGCGCGCAGTAGCGATCGAGGTCGACGGGGGACAGTCGGTACTCGTCGGTCCTGACAACGGGATCCTCGCAGCTGCGGTCGCCGTAGCCGGAGGTGCAACCAGAGCCGTGCACCTGACCAATCCGGATTACCAACTCGCGACCGCAGGTTCGCTATTCGACGGTCGTGACGTGTTCGCCCCGGCTGCAGCACACCTTTGCAACGGTGTACCGATTCTTGAATTAGGCGAGGAGATCTCGACTTCGAGCTTGCTCCCCGGGACGCTGCCGATTCCCGAACGGACCGACGACGGGATGATCGTCCAAGTGCTCTGGATCGACCATTTCGGCAACGTGCAACTGAACGCTGATCCTGGCGAAGTAGCCGAGATGGGCGATGTGTTCGAGGTTCGCACCGACGCACGCTCACGAACTGTGCGTCGCCATGACGCGTTCGAAGAAGTCGGACTCGGTGTCGTCGGACTGGTGCTCGACAGCTACGGCGCACTTTCGCTCGTGTGTAATCAGGCATCGGCTGCGGAGGAACTCGGACTCAACGACGGGGACTCGCTCACGCTGGTCCCGCTCGACCCCGATTCCCAGGAAGTGTCCTCACCCACGCAGACCACCTCGGGCACGAACACAGCGCCCGAAACCCCATCTGAAGGCACCCCGGTCCGGCTGAGCACCGCTCCACAGAAACGATAGAAATGCGCCGCTACACAACTATTGCCATCATCGTTTTGATCATGTTCATCGTTGGGGCCACGTTCTTGCAGTTAGTCGTTCTCGCCCCCGGTCGCTAACGCTTAGCCGCACGCCCAGGCCCGGTCGCACTGGTGCGAAGCGCTCAACACGCGATCGGCACCTCAGGGCAACGGTCATAAGTACTAATCTCGCCGGGCAGTGAACCTAGCGTCGATAATCGAAGATCACCCGGCGGACGACTGCGCGCTGATTAGCCGCGGGAAGCCGACTACATACGGCAGTCTGCGGGACCAAGTCACCCGACTACGTTCCGGGCTGGTGAAGCTCGGTCTTGAGCCCGGGGACCGGTTGGCGATCCTGTCGGGGAACAACCGCTATTTCGTTGTGTCCTACTTGGCGGCGTTGGGTGCCGGTCTGGTTGCCGTCCCGCTCAATCCCACGAGTCCC
>JAGQSZ010000379.1 GCA_020439285.1 Microthrixaceae bacterium | reverse complement strand
AGGCCGCCCGCAGAGTCGAACAACGGGGCGTCGTGCACATCGTGGAGATCGCCCCTGTCGATCCACAGCGGATGCCGGCGAGCGTCGGGACCTGCACACCGGACATCGCAGATGGAGTCACCGACCGATTGGCGCTCGCCCGGTTCCACCAAGCCGTACTGACGGCTGTGCGGGGTGGCGACTTGTCCGGATCGGTCTGGGCTGCCTACCGAGATCACCGCCTGCGACGAGCGGTCGATTCGTCGCCCCCTGCATCGACAGCCGTCCAGCGCAAGCTGGCTTCGAGGGCTGCATCGCGGCTCCAGCCGCTTGTCGATCAGTACCTCCACGCAGCATGACGCACCCTCGATCAGCCGAATTCGCGACCTTGGCAGGCCGACACCTGGACGCGATTGGGTGTCGTCAGGGTCGACCTGGAGCTACTCGATCGCCGGGGACAGGACAGATTCAGCGATCTTCACCGCTACATCTCGGAGCGAGCCTGTCTCGGTCGACAGCCCCGCACGACTGGCAAGCAGAGGACTCTCCCTTCGCAGCATCTCGTAGGGCACGCCATGCACCACTGGGATTACGCGGTTCGTAGCGAGCAGCGCTCCGAGCTCTTGATCGGCAAATCCGCCCGAGCGCAACGACTCCAGCATTGACGTGGTGACCAGCACTAGCCCGACTCGGCTTGCCCGCAGCCCTGCGTCCAGTTGCCGGGCAAGGCTGACGCCGAGCTTGACGTCCCGCTCGCTGAACCACACGTCGACATCGAGTTCAGTCAGCGCCACGAATAGTTCTTCAGCGGCGCCGTCGCGATCACTCCACGCATGGCAGAGGAAGGCATCGCGGGGGCGATCGACATCATGGTCGACCGCTTCCGCCACGCGGTCGAGCAGTTCGCGTTCGCGCGGCGTGTACGCGCTCGCTGCCAGTCGACGATGAGACGTCGGGAGCGCTCGCGGGGCTGCGGTGCTCGAGGACGGGATGGCAGGCCGGGTGGTCGCCGATTGCTGAGAGACTGCTGTCACCGTCACGCGTCGGGTCTGCCGCACCGTCACGGTCCGCTGCACCCGAATTGTTCCGACTCGGACTCTTCTTTGCGCCATTCGTCAAGTCTCGCGCAGGGGTGTGACACCCAGGCTGAGCGACACACCCAGGCCTCGCAACTCCAGTCGGCGGCGCCATGGCCCGCTGCGCCAGGCAACAGCGGATTCGTGCGAAGCTCCGTGGCATGGACGTCTTCGAAAGATATGTGCTCCCCATCTTGTTGCGAATGTCGGAGACGCCGCTCACGTCGTACCCGTTGCAGCGCCACATCCGTGAACTCGGGGTCACTGACGAGGACGAGAGCACGCGACTGATTGACCTGATGATTGAGAACGGTCTCATCACCATCAAGGGAGGGAAGAACGGCGCGGGGGTGTGGTATGTCGTCACCGACGTCTTCCTCACATCGAAGGGCCTTGCTCAGCTGAACCTCTGGCCGTCCGACGACGAGCGAGCGCTGTTCCTCATTCACGAGGTAGCCCGCGCTCTCGACGACCTCGCGACCGAGGTGGAGGTGGCAGGTGGCGACGTCGAGAAGGTCGGTCGGTTCCGAGCCGCGGCTCGCGGGCTGCGAGGAGTCGTCGCCGAGACGGGCACTGAGATCGTCGCCAAGGTGATCTCGAACCTCGCGACCGGAGCGTGATCGGGTCGCCGGTGGGCACAAGCTGAATCGACCCGGCCCGCCGAACAAGGCCACGCTGGTATCGCGCTGCACAGCCGGCGATGCCATGGGCGTCAGCAGGATCTCGTGACACCTATGGTCGTGTCGTGGCCCCGAGAAGTCTTCCTGAACGAACAGTCGA
>JAGQSZ010000378.1 GCA_020439285.1 Microthrixaceae bacterium | reverse complement strand
AGCGCCGCCTCCGCCGACCTGCGCGCACAGCGCGATCAGCTCATCGTGGAGCTGTACCGCACAGGCATGACGCAGATGGAGATCGCGCGGATCGCAGGTGTCGATCAGTCCGTGGTCAGCAGGCGGGTGTGTCGTGACCGCCGATCCCGCATCGCCGCCGCGATGGAACTGGTGCCACCGGACGCCCCGCCAACCGTGCAAGATGGAACCACCAAAGGAGAGATGCGCTGATGGCTACTGGAACAGCCGGGACAGTACGGGAGCTGGCTGACGATCCTGTGCATTTCGATCACGATGACTTCCAGGGCATCGTCTCGGACGCCGCCGACGCGAAGATCACCAAGGACAACGTCGCGACCAGCACCGCCGCGTCGCTGGTGGACGAGATGAAAGCGGTGATCGCCGAAGCTGTCGAGGAGGCGGGGAAGCTCGCCACGGCGGAGAAGAACCTCTATGACGCCACCATCGCATTCACGGAAGCGTCCACACCCGCCGAGCGGGAGACCGCCAAAAAAGGTGTCCTCGAAGCGATGGACGCCCTCGACGCCGCACGAGCCGAGTACGAGCGCCGCGAAGCCGAGATCCTGGCGAAGATAGCGGACATCTTGGCGAGGATGGACGGGATCAGCGACGGGGACGACGCGGCGAACAGCGACCGCTGGGATGAGGACGACCCCAACAAACCGAAGTCCGACAAGCCCAGCAACGACAGCCCCGGAGACAAACCCTCCTCGAACAGTCCCGTGGACAGTCCATCGTCGGACTCTCCCACGGACAAGGGACAGACGCAGCTCAGCTCGGATACATCACCAACAGCGCAGCAACAGCCGCAGCAGGCTCAGGTGCAAGCTCAGCCGCAGCAGCCCACCATGTCTCCTTCGTCGGGGATGCCGCAGCAGTCGCCCAACGTGTCCCCGAGCGCGTTCAACGTGCGTCCTCGCAGCGACAAGGACAAGGACAAACCGAAGTCGGACACAGACCTCGGCGCGATGCCTGTTGCAGCTCCCGTGGCTACACCTGTGCCTATCGACAGGGGAACGAGCGTCAACGGAGGCGTCACGACCCGCGATGTTTCCGGGAAGCCCTCGACCAGCCTCAGCACATCTGGTCAAGTTCCTGGCGGTGCCAACACCAACAACGCGCGCGGTATGGGCGGCAGCGGCGGCATGGTGGGCGGCGCGCCCATCGGAGGTGGCAACAAGGCGGACACGTCAGCCAAGAGGTCATCGAAACGCTTTGACATCGAGTCGCTTTTCAAGCCCGATGACAATGATCAGAGCGTGAACTCCGGCGCTCTTTCCAAGGACAGCCTCGCAGCGACGGAGAAGGCTCGCGAGGACGAGAGAAACCGCATGCAGGAAGCCATGCGCGAGAGCGTCAAGAGATTGATGAACAAGAAAGCTGGATGATGAAAACTGCGCGTGCACTTGCGATTTCGGCGGTAGCAGCAACACTGGTTCTCGGTGGATGCTCTACCGCAACCGAAGGGCGCGCGCAGCAGGACAACGGAGTTACTTCTACCGCCGTCACCTGTCCTGACGGAACAGTCCTCACCAAGATCGGCAAATGCGATCCCGCAACGCCGACGACCACTTCACCGTCTCCGACACCGAACGCGAATCCGCTACCTACCGCGCCTGACGTGTCGGCGTGTGATGGGACGCAGTGTGATCTCACGACCAGCGACGATGAGGTTGACCGACTGGTTGCCGAGTCGCTTGCTGATGTGAACAAGATGTGGGCGACCTCGAACGTCAGCCTGACAGTGCATCTCTATAAGGACGGCACAGTCGGATGCCAAACTGACAGCGAGACCGCGACGGCATGGGTGTGCGTGAAAAGCAGGG
>JAGQSZ010000377.1 GCA_020439285.1 Microthrixaceae bacterium | reverse complement strand
CGATGACCTCACGCGGGGTGAAGTGATCACCCGCCTGGGTGGCATTCGAATCAGCGAACTTGCGGATGAGTTCTTCGAAGATGTAGCCCATGTCGTGCTGGGTGATCACCTTCGGGTGCAGATCCACGGCGGCGAACTCTTTGACGATGAGGTACAGCCGGTCGGACTTGGCGAGGTTGGCGATCTGGTCGAACATGCCGAACCCCTCGAACACATCACGCACGTTCGGGGAGAAGTGCTCGATGTAGTCGATGAGGTTGTCCTGGATGCCCTCGGGGTCGCTGACCAGGGAGGCGAAGCTCCAGCGCGAGGTGTTGTAGAACGGCAGCTTGAACTTGCTCTTCAGCCAGACCGCCGGGTCCACGTTCTTGGACTTGATGCTCTTATATTCGGTGAGCACCTGCTCCTTGGTCGGCTCCAGGATGCAGTCCAGCCGCCGGAGGACCGTGAACGGCAACACCACGTCCCCGTACTGGTTCGGCTGGTACGGACCCCGCAGTAGCTCCGCGATCTTCCAGATCAGAGCAGCGTTCGCCTGCGCCATGCTGGGCATTCCTCCCCGTTGATTACTGAGACAGATGGGAACCTACCGGGTGCCGGGGACACCTCACCGCGTAACGCCACGTGGCGGGTGAACGGCAGGGTGTCGGTGCTCGTCGGTAGCGTCCCGGATGAACGGAACAAGATCCTTGTCAAGGGGAGGATTCGCATGGGAGCGAAGTTCGACAAGCGCGCGTTCGAGCGCGACTTGAAGAAGGCGACGCAACACTTGGAGCAGCAGATTCCGGTGCCGTTGGAAGGGTCCGAGGACGATGCCGTCGCTGCTGTCATCGCTGACTATGAGAAGCGCACCGGAGTGGTCCTGGACGAGGGCGAGGTGCGGAAGCAGGTCCGCGAGTTACGGGCGCAAGCTACTGACGGCTGATCTAGGACACGGATGCACTATGTGGTGCATCATGGACCACACCAGTCACGAAGGATGAGGGGATGGCTGGCGACGACGACGGCATCACGGTGGACCTGGAGGGCGAAGGCATCGACCCCCGGGCGGTCGCTGATGCCATCCTCGCGGTGGAGAGACTGGTCAAGAGCCTCGACATCGAGCGACACCTGACGCTGACGAACCTGTCCACAGGCAGCGCGCACGTGTCCATGTCCGCTGGTGGTCAATCGTTGGATGCGCTCAGCGGCGGACTCGCACAGCTTGGTGAAGCGGCGGAGCTGCCCAATGGATGGGGACGTGACACGGTGCTCGCGGTCCTGAGCATGGGCAAGATCAGGAAGCTGCGAGGCGTAGACAGCATTGACGTGAGAATCGGCACCGCCATCACCCACATCGACGCCGCGCTGCAAGCCAACGCCGAGAGCGTGCTGGAGCCGAAGTCGACGGCATTGGGGGCGGTTCGTGGCGTCCTTTACCGCTACATCAACGACAAGAACAACAGGTCGGCGGGGCTGCGGAATCTGAACGACGGTGAGGTGGTGACGCTGCACTTCGACTCCGACACCGCGCCGCTCATCAAGGAGAACCTGGACAACGAGGTTGAGGTGTGGGGAGAAGTTGCCCGTGATGTCACCGACAGGATCATCCACGTGACGGTGGAGGGCATTGAGCCCATACCTGTATCTGAGCCTGCCCGAGCCAGTAATGGGAGAGGACTGCTGGGCGAGGGCTGGACCAACGGGATGAACCCCGTTGAGTGGGTGAGGATGCAACGTGACTGATCGGCTGCCACGGATCGTCGTGGACACCTGTGTGGTGGTGGACCTGCTGGTGCCCGTGGACGCCAAGCGCGCTGAGCGCGCCGAGTATCTGCTCGATGGACACGGGAGCCGCCACCAGGTGCTT
>JAGQSZ010000376.1 GCA_020439285.1 Microthrixaceae bacterium | reverse complement strand
GACTGTGTGACCTGCGCGTTCGTCACCGCTGTGGATGAGTCGTGTTGCTGTGTCACATCTTTAGATATGCGACAAGGGATTATCGGCGCTGATACGGGACGTAGTTGGTCTCCGCCGCGCATGAGCCGCACAGCGTCCGATACCAGGATCCGCGCGTGTGCATCGAGCCGTTCCCGCCGCATTGCTCACAGGTCACGCGGGACTTCTCCTCGGCGCGGCGGATGATGGCGCGCGCCTCCTCGTTGGTGGTGGAGGTCGTGTAGACGCGAAGTTCGCCCCACTTTTCCTTGATCTGGATATACGCCACCACGGGGTCAGCCGCAGCCAGGGCGGTGTCCATCTCCAGCAAGATGTTGTGCCAGCCTTTGCCCGTGTCGATGGCGGGCGGGTAGTTCCGTGTGAATCGGGAACGGATGGTGTCGAGTCCGTCGTCATCGGTCATAGACCGAGCTTCGCTCCACGCGGCGTCGGATATCCAGCCGTGCGGGGACGTGACGTTATGCCGTCACACGTCCGTGCCCTGGATCCGTTCGATGCGCGGCTTGATGGGTTTGTCCTCCGGACCCCGCACCTGTTCGTCAATCCAAATCTTGCGCTGAACCTTGGAGTCGGTCTTGCCGTACCACTGCATGCGCCAGTGACCCCTGACACGCCAACGGTATTGGTGGTCAAGCGGCGCGGTGTTGGGGTCTGTCGAGCCGCCCCCTCCGCTGCCCGCTGGGCGGCGGACATCGACTACCTGAACGGGGATGTTGCGCGCCTTGTTCTTCTTTGTCGTCTTGCCTGTCCGTACCGATGTCCTTGAGACGGTGGTCGCGGTGACATCGGCTTCGGTCTCGCTCGTATAGATCGTCCAGGCGTACCTGATGATGGCGATGAGCCGTTCCGAATGGGCTCCGTACATCAGCGGCGCTTGAGGTCGGGCGATATGCGCCAGCGTCCCTTGCGCTCCATAGTCCTGGGGTGTCCACACCGTCGATGCGGGGTTGGGAAACGTCACATCGAAATAGGGCAGCGCGTAGGCGCTGTTCGCTATGTGGTTCCCGTCAGGGTCGAAGACCGCGAAGGTGTGCTCCATCTGCTGATAGTCCAGTGGATCAAGCGCCTCGGGTTGCTGCGCCAGGAACTCGCCGAAGGTTCCGGTGAATCCAGCGGCGAAAGCGCGCATGTCCGACCGCAGCTTCTCCACGCCGTGTGAGGCAATCGCTGATATTTTGCCGTCTCCAAGGAGCACGGGACGCCCGAAACCGATCAGCAAGTTCTCCGGAGTGAACGCGCCGTAGTCCTCGATGTCGTCCACACCAAGCAGGATGTCGTTGTCTATGGCGCTCTCGATGCGGTCGAGCGCATCGTCAGTCAGCCAGAGGTAGGCGGGCTTTCCCGTTGCGAATCCTGACGACTCCATGACTGCAGCGAATCGGCGCGGGTTCCAGAACAAGGCGTGTCCCCTCGGTAGGTCGTGTCCGAAGGCGACGTTACCGGCGTCATGTATGGAATCGGCACACCAAATTTCGGGTAGCCACTACCCGTGTCGTGGGGGTACGTACAGGATCCTTGGTCAGCCCACTGGACTTCCTAGGCGTGCGACGCGCGTAGCGCGGCGTCGGGGCTGTTCCCTGGGGGATTACCGTTGGACAGGAACGTACTCACTCTCCGCCGCGCACGACGGGCACAGCGTCCGATACCAGCCTGTGTGGACGTGGAGGGTGCCCGCCGCGCCGATGTTGATGTCCGATGAGCGGCGGGCTCGGATGGCGGCAAGCGGATCGTCCATGTCCAGCAGCTTCGCTCTGGACTCCGACAAGCTCCAACACCAAGAGGGACGTGACGTTCAGGCAGCGGGGGAGGGGTCAGAT
>JAGQSZ010000036.1 GCA_020439285.1 Microthrixaceae bacterium | reverse complement strand
TGAGAACTGGTCGAAAGTGCGGCTGATGCCGCGCTGGCAGTCGGAGACGGTCTTTCTCTTCGACCACTACGGCATTCCCCACGATAACCTCCGGGGACGTGACGCCTTCGACACGGACGAGGACTTCTGATGTGCACCTCGGTAGCTGAGGGCGGACGCCGCTGCACCGGACAGCACCTGACCATCGAGCAGCACGCGAACCGCGCCGACCGCCGCCGTGCCGCTGACCGTCAACGGTGCAGCGCATGGGCTCGCGACCCGCGCACCCACAATGCGGCAAATCCGCCGCAGAAATGAGAAAACCCCGCTGGCTTGGTCGGCGTTGCGGGGCTATCTCTCTCACAGAAAGTAGGTTCATCCTACCATGCACGACACGAATAACTCCCCAACCAGCGTAAACAACGGGGACGTGACACGCGCCCAGCTGCGTGATCAGCTCCTGGACGCGGACATCACCAACTCGGAAAGGGACATCCCTGAACCGCTGCAGGAAGTGTGGGAAGACATCACCGACCGCGTGAAGGTCATCCTGGACTGGAATACTCAGGGGAAATCCCTTGGTGCCAGCACATTCCTGGTGGAGATGGAGTCGAAGAAACTCATCGACGCCGCACGGGAACAGTGGCTGGACATCGCACGCATGTACCTGGATGCGCTGGACGGTGAGGGTGGTTTCGAGGAGCTGCACGCCGCGTTGGACGCTGCGGGTATTGAGTACGAGATCATCGGTAAGTGCAACTGGTGCGGTGTTCGCCCCGCCGACACCGATCCTGAAATGGACGGGTGCTGCGACGAGGACTGCCGCTATCACCTCGCCCGTGATGAGGGATGGGTGTCCGATGCCGAACACGCGGCGAATCTGCTGGAAGGTTGGGTGCCAGCATGAGCGACTTCCGTACTTTCGTCGCTGACCCGCCGTGGCGCTACAGCAACACCGCGTCCAGGGGCGCGGCGGAGAACCACTATCCGACGATGTCCATTGACGAGTTGTGTTCGCTGTCCGTCGTTCCGGACAACGCAGCGGGGGACGCTCACTTGTACCTCTGGTCTACGTCCCCGCACCTGCCCGAAGCCTTTAAGGTGATGGCGGCGTGGGGATTTGAGTACCGCACACAGATCGTGTGGACGAAGACGCAAATGGGCATGGGGAACTACTTCAGGGTGTCCACCGAGATCGTGTTGTTCGGCACGAAGGGTGACGCGGCGGTTCCCGCAGCGTTGGGCGATGCAGAGCTGGAGGGTGTCGGGTTCACCGCGCCGCGTAGGAAACACAGCCAGAAACCGCCTGAGTTCCCCGAGATGGTGATGAAGCTGAGTCCGGGACCGTACATGGAGCTGTTCTCGCGCTGTAACAGGACGCGGGACATCGACGTGGACTGTGATTGCACGAAGTGCAGGTTCGGGTGGACGGTCTGGGGCAACCAGAGCTGACCCCGTCAACCTTGGATCGCGCCTGCCCTACGGGGTGGGCGCGTTTCCATATTCGGGCTGCGGTCCGGTAACGTCGCCGCTGTGGTTGCATCACCTGTCAGCTATTTCGGCGGCAAGCAATTCTTGGCGGAGAGGTTGACCGCTGCGTTCCCAGCTCACAAGCACTACGTCGAACCCTGCGGCGGGAGCCTCGCCGTACTACTGGCAAAACCCAAGTCGCACATGGAAACCGTCAACGACCTAGATCAAGTTCTACAAACTTTCTGGCGTGTCCTTCGGGATCGTCCGGCTGACCTCGAACGGGTCTGTATCCTGACGCCGCATTCCCGCGCTGAGCGCGAGCTGGCGTATTCCTTCCCGCCGGGACTGGACGAGCTTGAGATAGCCCGCCGCGTGTTCGTGGCACTCACTCAGGGACGAACGGGAAGCATCACCAGGACGGGTTGGCGGCACAATGTTCGTTCGACTTCAACGCCGATGCCTGTTGTGTTGCAACGATATTCACAACGGCTCGCTCCCGCTGCGGCGCGGCTACAGTCCGTGTCCCTGGAGTGCAGACCCGCCGCTGAGATTGTCCGTTCGTACGGCAAGGAACGGACGAGCTTGCTGTACGTTGACCCGCCCTACGTGACCGATCCTGGGATACGGCGCGGTGGCGAGTACAGGGTTGAGATGACCTCGCGGGACGAACATGCCGAGCTGCTGGAAGCCTGCCTTGGATGTGACGCTGCGGTGGTGCTGTCCGGGTACTCCTCGGAGATGTATGACGCCGCGTTGGGCGGTTGGTAGAGGTACGAAATCCCGATGGTGACGGGGCAAGGTTCGGGGCATGGGAGACGAACCGAGGTGGTCTGGAGCAACCGAGTTTTGAGCGGACTAGGGGATGACGTTTCGGAACGGGACACGGATCGGCGTACCGGAATCCAGACACGCTGTGACGGGTGCTCGGCGATAGTCAGGCAGCCCAAGACGGGGCGGAAGCGGAGGTGGTGCAGTGACGCCTGCAAGCAGAGGGCACGGCGACTGCTGGCGGCTGTGGAGGATGACCAGGACGAGGAAGCGGTGAGCTAACGGAGACTAGGAGTGCATGACCTTCATCTGCTCCCAGTTCCCATGTGAGTGCTCAACGTTGGTCTCACTGAGCAGGATGTAGTGCCATACGCCAGGGACATCATCTGAGTTGGTTACCGTGTTCGCCCAGGTGACCGCCGCCGCCTTCTTGGAGGTGACCTCCTCGGTGGTGATGTCCTTGTTCGCCTTTGTCTCGACCAGCCAGCAGTGTCGCTGTCCGTCAACATCCTCGATGACCACGAAGTCGGGGTTGTACACCTGCCCGCCAGCCGTCCAGGTGATCGGGATGTCGTTTCTGAGCAGACGCGCCCACACCACGACCGAAGCGCCGCTGTCGATGATCTTCGCCGCCTTGTACTCGGTGCCGCTGTCAAACGCCGCGTACTCGTAGAGACCCTTCGTCCAGCCGTTGTACGCCAGCCCCTTCTCGAAGGTCTCGACCTTCTCTTTTTGGTGCTTGCGGGCGCATTTGCGACCCTTGTCCAGCGGGGAAACCTCAACCACATCGGAGTAGGTAACCGCGCCTGAGTTCATAGATGTCAGCAGTTCCGACACGCGCTCAGCGACCTTCACTTTTGCGGTGCTCATGTAGACGCTCAGGTAGAGCCCGGCTTTGTCGCCCATCGCCGCGATGATGGTGTCAACGATCCTCTCGGCGGCTTTCTCCTCGGTGGGTCTGCGCACTACGCCAGGGGCGCTGAGCACGGCGTCCACCAGCTCCTCACGGGACTGTTCCAGTGGCACGTCCCGACGGACGCCTGCCCTGTATTCGTCCTCCGCCTCAACGTCCATGATCTTGCCGTCCACGGGCTTGAGCACTGCACGTTTGAGCATGTCGTCCGCATCTACGGACAAGGATTTCGCCAGACCGGAGAACGCGACCCCATAGTCCGGAATTTGGTTGAGCGATACCGTCACGACGTTCTCGACGTGTGTGAGATATGGGACGGCAATCGGCTCACGTCCCGCAATCGGGAGGTGCTCGTGGGGCGTGACCTTCTTCTCCACCACCTTCTTGGCTTTGTCAACCACATCGGCAAGGTCCTGGACTGGTGCACGGTCACTGACTTCGCCGCTTGGATCTCCCATGCCGTCACCTGAATCCTCGTCAGCAGGCGTCTCACCGCCGCCAGACGGGGTGGGGAACACGGGGTCGGGGATGGGATCGCTAACCTTCTTCTCCACGACGGTCTCGCCGCTCTCGGTGACACGGGTCTGCATCCACACGCCGTAGTCGATGAACTGCTCGTTGAGCACGTCCTTCTTCTTCAACAAGTCCTGATACCGTTCGTGCGCCAGCACTTCCACGGTGTCCAGGAATTGTGTTCCGGTGTACTTGCCGAACGGCAACCGCATGCCACGTCCCAGTGTCTGCTCGGTGAGGACAGTGGACACACTGGCACGCATGGAGGCGATGACGTAGACGTTCTTCACGTCCCATCCTTCGCGGAGCATGCCCACGCTGATGATGATGCGAACTGGCGACTCGGGATTCTCCACGTCGTCCAGATCAGCCAGTGCCTTCTCCTTGGCGTCGCCGCTGAGGTTGGAGTGCACCAGCAGCGTCTTGTCGACCCATGCGCCGCCATCGAACTCCTCGGAGTCGAGGATCTTGTGGAAGGCGTCAGCTTCCGCCGTGTCCTGGGCTATCACCAACATGACGGGGTTGACTTTCGTGAGTTCGTTCTCCGCGCAGTAACCCTCAAGTGCCTCGCCTTTGTATCTGAGCAGCGTCACACCGTCGAGCAGCTTGGTGTAGTCGTCGGTCTTGTCGTCCTTGCGGGCAACCAGCACAGGCATTTTCACGAACTGGTCGCGGATCGCGTAAGACAGGGGGTAGCGGTAGACCACCAGATCGTTGTCCCGTTTGTCCGGCGTAGCGGTCACACCGACAACCACTTCGGGGTTCAACTCCTCAATGGTCTTGGAGAAGGCAGGGGAACGGTAGCAGTGATGCTCGTCCGCAAGCACCACGAGGTCGTCGCGGGTTTTCAGCCATCCATACAGCGACCCTCCCAAGCTCTCCTGGAACTCATGGGTCGCCCTGCCCTCGCCCGTCGCTGAGGTGAGAGCCTGGACGGTGAAGATGAACAACTTTGTGCGGCTGGGGTCTGCCATGACCGCCTGTGTCCCCGCCGACTTGAAGTTGTCAGCGGTGATGACATAGGGACGGGAGTTCATCGCAGCGGTGATCGACTTGCGGTGCCCAGCGGTGAAATTCTTGATGCTCTTGTCTCGGATAGTGGAGCCGGGAGCTAGGAGCAGGAAGTTGCGCACGGGTGTGTCACGTCCCGCGAAGTATTCGATGAGTCCCGCCATCACGTAGGTCTTGCCCACGCCTGTCGCGGAGTCCACGATGCAGGTGAATGGGGAGCCCTTCTCCAGCACGTCGTAGTGCAGCGAGACCGCTTGCGCGACGGAGGAAAGCGCCTCGGCGTTCGGCTCTCGCAGGTCCAGTCGGTGATTGATCTCCGCCAGCAGGTTGGTGTCCACGTTCAGGTCAGCCATCGTCACTCTCCGGTCGTTTCAGCGCGCTTGAAGGGGGAACGCTGGGCAGCTTTGTTACGGTATGAATCCAGGACGGACGCGGGGATGGACGCCAGACGCGATCCAGGGCGTGCTTTCCGAAGTACCTCGGCGGCAGCGGGGTCAGTCTGCGTCGCCCACACCTCCACAATCTCCCCGCTGGGAAGCTGGTCAAGGATCGCGGCGACGGTGGAGGCGTTCACCAATCCGTCAAGGATCACGTAGCGCACCTTGCCTTTTGAGCCCGCGAAGATGCCGTCAGGCTGGTGACGGACACCGAGCTGAGCGCACATCGCGGCGGTCAGCGCGCCGTTGGTAGCCCACCCAGCGAGGTAGACGCGCTTACCTGATGCCTCGAACATGCTCGGACCGACGTGGAGGTGCGTGAAACCGCCACCACCTACCCACATCACGGTCGTCTTGTCCCGTGTCTTGGCGGCGGCGCGCATCGCCCTGACCGCATCAGGCATGACGTTGACGACCAGCCCCTCGTCCTCAGATTTGCTGACTTTGTTCAGCAGACGAATCAGCGTCTTCTGTTCCTCGTCGCTGAGCGGTGAGGTTCCCTCTTTCCCTTGAGCACGAACCGCTTTCGCAGTCTGCTTGGCAACATCAAGGGGAACTTCAAGCTCATCCCCGAACTTCTTGACCAGCGTCGTGAAGGACTGCGCCTGATCGGGGGTGACGCCTTCCGGGAAACCGTCTTCGTCCACGACAACACGTTCGGTGACAGTGCTGATCCCGCCGCTGTCCTCACCGTTGATGACCTTGAGCAGGCGGGGCTTGGCGAAGGTTTCCACGTTCGACGTTTGCAGCTCGGAGGTCACCCAGCGGCGTCCCATCTTCTGAGCGACCGCAGCGGTTGTTCCTGAACCTGCGAAGCAGTCCAGAACGATGTCGCCCTGGTTGGTGGCAATGTGGATGATGCGCTCAAGCAGCCCCTCGGGTTTAGGGGTGTCGAAGGCGTCGATGTCTGGGAACATCGACATGATCTCCTTTTTGGCAGAGTCCGTCGTGCCTACGTCCTTCGCGTTCCAAATTGTGAACGGAACTAGCCCGTCATCTGGACTTGGGTACTTCTTCAGCCTGGGTTTCCCGTCACCGTTACGTGGCCAGTAGATCAGACCCGCTGCCTCAAGTTCCCTGAATTTGCCCTCGGTGTAGCTCCACGCGCGTCCCTTCGGTGGAGCGTGGCGCACACCTGTCGGGGTCGTCACTGTCCACATCTGACTAGCGGTGGCATGCCCCGCCTGAGCTGACATCGGGATCGAACGCCAGGGACCATTGGGATCGTTGTCAGGGTTCGAGAAAGCGCCAAAGTCGGGTAGCAGGTTGCGCGACTTCTTCCAGGTCTGAGGTCCGGCTGGGGCGTAGACGAGTATGTAGTCCTGGCTGATTGAGAACGCTGCGCGGTTGTCGCGCGTCGTCCGTTTATGCCACACGATCTGTGTGACGAAGCTATCCGCGCCCATCACCTCATCCATCACTGCGCGGCAGCGGTGGACTTCCACGTCGTCCAGGTGAACCCACACAGAGCCGTCGTCGGACAGCAGCGGCTTGATCTGCTGGAGGCGGTCTCGCAGCAGCGTCAACCAGACGCTGTGTTCGATGTTGTCTTCGTACTTGTCGAACGCCTGCCCCGTGTTGAACGGTGGGTCGATGTAGCAGAGCTTGATTTGCCCCAGGTACTTGTCGGCGTACTGGGGGATCATCCGCAGCGCGTCCAGGACGTGCATCGCGTCGCCGGTGATGAGCAGGTTGTCAGCGGTCGGCGCTGGAAGCGCGTCGGGACGGTCGGACGGAACCTCGGCGTCGTAGCGTCCCACTTCGTGAAGGAGCCGAACCTCGTTGACGCGGTAGTCGGCGGGGTCAACGAACGTGTAGTCGTACCGCCCGTCACCTGTGGACAGGAGCGCCTTTTCCTTGTTTGTCCAGGTCAGCTCCAACTGCCCTGCGTGCTTCATCGCCACGCATCCTCCCGATTCATTGCGTTAGGTGTGACCCTATCTACCGCAGCTTCCATCACGCGGCGTCCTCGTCCGTGTCCCAGGTGGCTTCTTCAGAGTGCGACTGTGCATGTCGAAGTCGTCGGTACGGCGGTCAAACGGTTCGCTGTCGTACATCTAGCGCCGCCATGTTCCTGTCTCCCACTGTCCACATGGTGCGAACACCTGTTCTAGAAACTGTCGGTGGACTGTGTCACCATTGATGTATGGAGCCTGTGCGCAATGTGAAGTGCGAGTGCTGCGAGTTGAGCGTCCCTCAGCGGCTGGCGTCGGCTGACCGAAACGCCTACGGACTTGTCCGGGGCTGGATCTGCCGCCAGTGCAATGAGCACCGTGCCGACCCGCTGCGGAAGGCTCAGGAGCACGAGGAGGAAGTTCGCGTCCGCTGGGGCGAGACGTGCGACGAACTCAACGACGCCCTCGACCAGGTCGACAGGTACCGCGACAAGATGAAGGCGGCGTTCCGCTCCCGCGACAACGTTCTACAGCAGCTGGAGAAGATCCGTCGCCTGCACGGTGAGACGGGCAAGGGCTGCATCTGCGGCAAGCGAAACTGCGAAGTCGCCAGGATTGTGGACGCCGACTGGATCACCGACCACATTGACCGTATGCACCAGCGCGACGCGATGTAGCTACGGGCTACCGTGCCTCACGGCGCCCAGGCTTGATGTCCACATCGTCAGGAACGTCGATGGCGTCCTGACGTAGACCAACGAACTGAACGAGCGTGCCCATGCCTGGTAGCAAGCTCGCGACCGACCAGAAGGCGAAGAATCCGACCCACGCCCCGAGAGTTGCCAGTGCCCACGTTGGAGCGGTAGCAGGCAACACTGCGAGGACGAGGAGCCCGAGGAGTGCGAACACTCCGATGGCGGCAGTGAACAGAAATGGCGTCAGGTAGTCCACGGGGTTGCGTCCGATTGCTCGCAGCTTCCGCAGGAACGACTGGTCGAGGAATGCGGACTGTATCGCCACGCCGGCGATGACCGCGCCGATGACGACACCTACGACACCGGCGACAATGGAGACTGCGCCGGTCAGCCTTTCCGGGTATTTCAATCCCAGGACAAGACCGCCAGCGCCGCCCGCGATGCCCAGAAACAGGTCAGCTTGGAGAACGTCTCCCAAGCTTAGTTTCCGTAAGGCTTCCCATAGATGCCTTGTAACACCCGAACGTCCAGACATACGATCACCCCAAACTCGAACAACTGTACGAGAGGTTATCGCTCCCCACCGACATGTCCGACCGTCTCGACTCTAGGCGAGTTGCGTCTGTGCTGGCGGCTCCTTCGCGGTGACGTACTCACGCAGCGCTGCCAGCACCGTTTCGGTTCCGCGTGCAAGGTTCGTGCCGAAGTCCTCAACCTTGCTGTCGTCCACGGTGTCGTCGCTGTTGAACTTCACTTCCCGCACTCCGTGAGCACCCCGCGCCTCCATCACAACGTGCAGGTCACCCGTGTCGGTTCCATATAGCTTGTCACGGAACTCGTCGGATTCAACGTTGAGCGTCTTGCCCCGTGCGGCTTTGAACACTTCGGTCTTGCGGTTGGCAGCCAATGCCCGCATCTGCTGACGATCTTCATCGAGGTTCTTCCCCGGATTGGTGAACTTCAACGTTCGCCTCAGCATGTGCACCTTGGGGTTTTGCTTCAACCACTCCACAATTCGAGAGCCGGAAGTCACCAGGTCAACTTCCCAGTTGACTGGCACAAGCCCCAGCGCGCTTACTGCCTCATTGAGAACGGACTCGAAGCCCGTGCGAAACGTCTGCGGTTGAAGTCGTGCGGTCGTTGCGAAGCCGATCCACCGTTGATGTTCTCGTAAATCCACCGCGAAGGGAACAATCGTTTGCTCGCTGGCTGAATCCGAATCCGCGACCTCGCCCTTTAACCAGGAGAACGTCTCGTCATCGAACGTGACGTGCTGTTGCTGTTCGGAAAATCCAAGTAAGCCCGTCAAAAAGTCACCATCCGCAGTGGACGCCATATCCGCAGCCACCCAACGGCGTCCCGGACGCCCTCCGGTGCTCTTTACGGTGTGGACGGTCTTGTGGCTGTCGGCAAGCGTCCGCATGTCGTCGGCGAACTCACGCATCTGGAGAGTCTCCTGACCGGGGTTTCTGCGGTTGATTCGACCGAAGACCACACGGCGGGTGTGTGTTGCCATTCTTGATGCCCCCGTACCAGGTGTGCTTTACGGAACACACCCTAACGACTGTCAATTGAGAACCAGTGGACCTTGACTGCGGCGCGGCGAGGCATGTCCGAGTGCGGCTATCGAGGAGCCATTACTTGCGAAGGCGCGCGGCGTCCAGGCGGCGGTGCACCATCGACAGAGTGCCGAGCACATCGAGCGCGTCCTGCTCGGTCATCGACCACACGATCCTCGGTTCGTGCGACGCCGGATTGCGGAACGCCGCGAACATCCCCTTCGTCAGAAGGGCGACGCCGCGCTGCTCGTCCTTCTGGGAACGGTTGGCGCGGTCATTCAACAGAATCGGCGGATCGTCGCCTTCGAGCACCAGCTCGACCAACCTGGGACCATCGTCGTTCGTCTCACCAGTCATCGAACGAAGCCGATGCCCGAGTCCCTTGATCGCCTCGAACACCGCCTCGTAGAAGTCCTCCCGCAGTAGCTGTGGACGGCAGTACAGGAGAACATCGGCGTGCGCGCCGCGCTCTGTCAGCAGCTTGTGCAGACGTTTGCTCCGCGCCGCCGCCTCGCTGTCCGTGGTGGCGCGGGTTGTCCTGCCGATGCGACCGTTGTCCCTCACCTCGTACCCAGACAGGGACAACACCTGGTTCAGCTCGTCGCGAGCGACAGCTGCTTGCGTGAGACGGGTGAGAGTTCTCTCTGGTTTCATCGCGGCGTGAATGAGTCCGACGACAGCGCCGCCATTCCCTTTTTGCGCCTGCTTCTCCTGCAGCGCGGCGACGAGGCGCTTCCACTTCGTCTCTCCGTACCCGAGGGGATCAGAAAGGTTCGCCTGATCAAGCAGCCGCGTCAGCTCACTGCCGCTGTACAGCTCACCGATGATCTTTGCGATCTCCTCGATGGTGCCCTGTGAGAACGGGGGAGGGGTGTGCGTTGTGACCATTCTCGTGACGTTAGCCACGCCCTCCGACACGAGCGGCTCACCGCCCCGTAACGCCACCTGTAACGCGGTCTATAGCAGCACCTGTAACGGCACCTGTAACGGGTGCTCGACGCCTGACAGGGCTCCCGGGACGCAGTAAATAGCCTTTTCAGCGCGCTCTAGGGAAGTGTGGACGGTGAGAGAAGGTCGGTTTCAGGAAGCACCCGTTTCTTGAAGGCTGGAACGTGCCTGGAACAGAGGAAAACCCCGCAGCGGGAGAGTGCTGCGGGGTTTCCGGTTCGGGGTTACGCGGCAACCAGTCGGTGTTCGTCCTGCCACTCAGCCCACGCGGTGCGGACAGCTTCGGTCGTACTGGGCGAGACACCCAGCGCGGACTTCACCGCGTTGTTGCTCTTGCCAGTCTCGATGGCGGCGATGACAGCGGCGAGTTCGGCGGCGGTCTTGCGGGACACCACGGAGGTCTCCACCATGAACGCGGCGGCGTCCATGAAGGGCAAGATCGACTCGTCCACGGAGGGCTTCGGGGAGGGTTTACGCGCCTTCACGGAGGGTTTGCGAGAGGGCTCCACGGACGATTCCGGAACATCTACGGACGGCTCTGCAGAGGGCTCTGCGAAGGTCTCAACGACCTCCACGGCGGTATTCGGAGAGGACTCCACGACGCTCTGTGGAGCCTCCACGAGCGGCGGAACCTGCGACTTCTTCCCCTCACTGTGCTCAACCCACCGCCGCGCGTAGTTGCCCAGGATCTGCTTCGCGGGTGACGGGGTGTGGGGTTTCGCGGCGGATGTCGCCATGCCTTTCACGCGCGTCCAGCGATGCGCCAAGAGAACTGTCGCGGCGATGATCATGAACCCATCGGGGAACGCGGCAAGCACATTGTTCAGCCAACCGGGGTAGGTGCCGTAGCGGGCGTAGACCACTCCGCGGATGCTGATGTAGGAAGCGATCATGACCGCTGCGAATCCGAGGGTGACCAAAATGCCAGTTACCCAGCGGACAGGGTGGCGAACATCGGACAGGTAGATCACCTCGGCGTAGACGCCAGCCGCCAGGGCAAGAATCGGAAGGGCGACGTGATAGTTCACGTCCTCTCCGTTGGCGCGTGCGTACACAGCGTTCAGATAGCAGCTCAGCGCGGTGAAGGCGACGAGCACAAGCCAGGACACCCAGCGGGCGAGGTTGTCCGCCTTGGGTGGTGAGTTCGTTCCGTTCATTTTCTCTCTCCCTTTGAAGATTGGTTCGAAGAAGTTAGCTCCAGTTTTCGACTGGAACCAGCCGGTCAAAATCCGGTCAGATGGGGTGTCACGTCCCTGCCAATCAGGCACGTTTCTTCCCCTTCGTGCTGTCCCGCTCCCGCTGTTCTGCGGCACGCTGTTCAAGCTCGGCGTCGGACATTGCAACGGCGTGGTCGCGCAGCGTGAGCGATTTCCCATCGGCGGTGGACAATCCGAGCGTCCCCGTCCGTAATCCGAGCGAAATCGCTTCTGGAAGACGGACTTTGAACTTCGTGCTGATACGCCCATCGGTGAGTGCGTGACGTTTCGAGTCGCCGTACACTTGCAGCAAGACGCAAAGCCTCCTCAAGCAATTCACGGTGTCCGGATGAGCTGAGTCGATGAGCGTGGTCGCATCCGCAACGTCCGTCTCGGTTGAGGCAAAGGCGTCTTCCAAGCGCTTCACGCGGCGGTGGACATCGAGCAGGATCTCCATTCCGTTGCCGACGTTCGGTGCTGTCGTCGCGGTTGCCGTAGCGGTTGTAGAAACAGATTCCCGGCCGCGGCTGCTGTCCGTTCCCTTGCCCATTGGGGCGGTGGCGCGGACAGGAGCAGGGGGCGCGGTCGGCTTCGGACGCGGTGGCGGCGACGGTGCGATGTAGTCCGGATGTGACGGATGAAATGGGTCGTCGTGAGGATCCATCCGCGACGGTGTGACCGTGCGCGGTGCGGGAGCTGGCGGCGGAGTCTCCGCGGGGATCGGACGGCGCAGCGCCGTCAGCTCGGGACGGATGGCGCGGTCTGCCTTCCGTCCCTTGTCCCCGGTGACATCGCGGAGAACCCCGTCGCGGAGCTTGCACAGTTCAGCGTCGCGGAGCCAGCGGATGGCTACCTTCAGGGTGTCCTCGGGGATGCGCGCGGCGTTTGACCGTTCCCGCAGCGTGTCCATTGAGAGCGCGCGGTCGCTGGCGTTCTCCAGTTCAACGAGAACCCAACGTGCGGAGATGATTACGTCGTGTTCGTCATCGTCGTTCATGCCACCGGGGAGATGCGGGCGCAGAGTTCCACGGTCGTCCAACCAGGCGAGCCCGTCGCGGTCGAGTTCTGCGAGCGCCTCGCGATACACGCGGTCAGGCTCGGTACGTGGCTTCATACCTCCACGGAGGATGACCTCGCGCAGGATGCGCCGACGTTCGGCGAGCACGTCGGCGGGGGCGGGCGCGAAGAGAGACATCAGTCCTCCTGTGAGTTGTCGTCGGTGGTTGGAAGGAAGGTCGGCGGCTCCCAGGAGCAGCCCTTCAAACCCCAGTCCTCTTCGTCGGGGATGCCTTCGCCAGCGCGAGCCGCGCGGAAGTCGCCGCCGTATCGAACGTGTGCGAGATAGGTGATCTTCGAAACGCTCTGATAGCCGCCGCACTGGTTGCGCGCGTTCTCGCTCCAACAATGGAGTGCTCCACCGGGGAAACCGCTTCCTGATTCAGGACAGTGCTCTTCATGGGCGGTCGCGGACTTTGGTGTGGACGCGCCCCAAGGGTGTGTCCACTCTTCGCATCCGCCGCCTGGACACGGCGCGGGACGGTAGAACCGCCACCCGTCCTCACCGAGGATGACCCGCCAAGGAACATCACGCTGCCAGTCGTGCAGAGCTGTCGCGTCGCGGGGAACGTAGCCCTCGGGGCGGATCGGTTTGGCGAACGCCGCGCGGGTTTTCGCCGCCATATCGTTGAGCCAGAACCATGCGGGGTCGGTCTTCGTGACGGAGATCCCGTAACCCATGAAGCGATACGGATCATCGTCGTCCCGCAGCCGATGACGGTCTGGATGGGTCACCAGGTGGTAGTAGGAGTTTGTCTCCGCGATCCATGTCCCCGGTGCGACAACGTAACTATCCTCTTTGCCCGTCGCGCCAATGATGTCGATGCCGTACTCGTTCGCGCTGCCCTTCACCAAGCCCGGGATCAGTTCGGGGACGGTGATGTACCAATGCGCGCCCCCCGCGTGCGCGCCTTTGTCACGTCCTGCGGTGATGACTGTTGGCGCACCCAGGAGGTCAACAAGGAACTCGTATCCCGCGCGGGTGTCGGCGTCCAATACCATCCGAACCGAACCGCCAGGGGTGCGCTCTCCGCGCGGGACGTAGCCGATGCCCCATTCATTCTTCGACGCAGCGTCTCGCCAGAGGTAGTGCTGCACTTCGGATCCGCTTGCGGTGTAGACGCTGTGCCCATCAGCGGGACGCTTCAGCCCCGGCCACAGCGGCAGTACCTTGAACCCGGACGCGTATGCATGGGCGGAGGCGATCCTGAACCGATCTCCCGCTGCTGTGCTCCAGGGCGGTGTGGTGATGTCGATGCTTTCCGCAATGGCGATCATCTCGGCGTCGGTGATGATGGGTGTGGTCATTAGCTTGCTTCTCCGTTCGCGGCTGCTGCCGCTGCGAGGGTCTGATAGTGGGATGCGGCTGGCGGGGCGAACAGCGTCCGATCCCAGCCGGGTACGGCGGTGTCCAGGTAGTCCTGGATGGCGGGTGAACGCATGAGGGCGTCAGTCGCGCGGTAGCCTCCCGTGCCCGACTCGATGGACAGGACAGGGGTGTCCACACCACCGATGGGGACGGCGGTCTTCAGCCCGTTGTTCAGGACAGTCTTCGCGGCGGCGGAGGTGACCCCACGGCAGCCCTGCTGAACTTCGCGGGATGACATGAAAGTGTCCGGGGACTTCGCGCGCTTGCGTGCCAGTACCTTCAAGACAAGATCGTTCGCCTCACCCAGCTCGGTCTCAGCGGTCTCGTCCTCGACAACTTTCGCCACACGGTTTGTGCGCCCGCGCTTGCCACCCTCAGCCTTCTCTTCCTTGCGAGCTGACCACTTCGCTGCTTCGAAGACGCCAGCGAGTGTGCCTTCGGTGACCTGGGCGCACGCCTTGGCGATTCTCCATGCGCGGTCGCTGATGTACACGTCCGTCTTCGTGTTGCGCGGGTCAACGTCGCCGAGAAGGAAAGTGGTGACCGCCGCGTCCTTGATGGTGGTGAAGATCAGGTGACTGCGAACGTCTCTCTCGAGCTTCCGTGCCTGATCCTCTTCAGTCCAGTTCGCATAGTCAGGGAACAATGCCTTGTTCCGTGAGCGCACCTCAGCCTGAAGCTGGGGAACTTCGGTCACCATCGCGGGCGACCAGTGCACCCATACGGGGTCAGGGCGATAGAGATCGTTGTAAGGCTCCTTGGTCGGAAAGCCATCCCACGTTCCGCTCGATATTCCGACTGGAATTTGTCCGACATTCTCGACGGGATGGATCTTGCGTGAGAACGTCGGATAGCTGGTTGGCGGGACAAGAGGATGGTCAGGGTCGTTCGCCACCGGCGCGAAGTTGTGACGCTGCGGGTCGCCATCCTCATAGAGCGACATCAGATGCGACAACATCGTCGGGGTGCCGATCCACAGCGAGGCGTAGCGGTAGAGGAGCGCGGGCAGGACACCGTTGCGCTGCCCGTCTGAGTTCTTCATCCCGGATAACTCACCCATGAGCAACTCGCGAACCATGTCAGCCGTCCGGCTGCCAGCGCGCTCAAACTCGGCGCTGACGTTTTTGAACTCATTGGAAAGCCAGAGGAAGCTGCGGGTGTACCACTGAAGATGCGGTTCGGGATTCTCGATCTCATTACCGTCTTCATCCGTCGTCGGTGTGAAGAGCTTGTTGTACGCCTTCACCACGCCCTGTCCTGTCGCACCGGTGAACGGCTCGACATACGGCGGGACGATGCCTGACGCGGACTTCAGGACGAGGGACTTGTTGTCTCCGGTCTCACCGATCAGGATGTAGCCCGAATTGAGGGTGCTCCCCTCGTGATGGAACTGCCCCGGCAGTCCCTTCTTGTTCACCAGGACGACGGCGGGACTGATCCGCGTGACGTAGTTAGCCTTCGCTGCGGAGAAGACTCCCAGCGGATGCACGTCGTTCCACGCTGCGACGTTGTAGATATGGCGGAGCATAGGGTCGCTCGTCCACATCCAGTCCGTGAGTTCCTGAACCCGCGCGTGCGTTATTGGCGCGCCAAATGGATTATTCGCGTCCACCATCGCTTGAAGCGAGGTGATTTTCTGTGCTACCATGTGCACATCCTTCCGAGGGATACCTGAGTTCTGCCCGTAAATTCCCCGCGATGCCCGTCGCGGGGTTTTTGCATTTACTAGGCAGCTGTCTTTGCTTTATGGCGCGCGCCCCACAAGCGGTCTGCGTCCACCGGGTTGATGAGAAACATCGGTCTTCCATTGTTTGCCTCCACGCTCAGCGCTGGAATTCGCCCACTATGCACTGCGGCGAGGACGGTAGCGCGGCGGATGCCATGCAGATCCGCGATTTTCCCAGTGGTGCAAAGCGCGGTGGGAACGATTTGCGTGTCCATCAGCACCTACTTTCATGTTCGTTAATTCAACTGTTCTGAATTTAGCACATGAATTGTGGAATTCGGAGCCCGCAAACAGCTATGACCTGCGGTTATGTGTTAATAAAGGCTCAACACTAGTAATGTACATGGCATAAAAGGGCAGGTCGTAATGGGTGGGGACAATGGCGGTTAATAAGCCATTATCAGCAAATGGTGCCGATTTCGTTACCTAATTGTTATAAATAGTGGTGTGCACATGTATCGTTTTCGGAGCCATAAGCGCAGAATCGCAACTATGACTCGGTGAATGGCGCGTTTCGGCTTGTGCGCCGCGTTTCGGGAAGTGTTTGCTCACGCAGCGTGGAGGAGGGTGCCTACAGCAAGTTTTGCTGCGCTAAAAAGTGTAGACGTGTAGACACTGTAGACACGACTTCGAAGCGTGACTCTCCCCGCAGCGGGAGCCCTCCTATAAATTCTGAAGAGTTTACGTCTTTTTCTTTCTTATATAGGCTCTGAGCTGCGGGTTTAGTGGTTGAAGCTCTGGCTCCCGCTGCGGGCTCCAGTAGACCCCGCCGCTCACCGTGAACTCGCGTCTACACGTCTACAGTGTCTACACCTGCCGATTTGGGCGGGTGTGTAGACGCGCTCCAGAAGTTTGCTGGGTGACCCGCTGCGGGGATTGCCGCGCTCAGACCCCACAACTGCCCCACCCGCCGCGATCAATGTGGCGTTGTCGGGGGCGCGTGCTATCACTGAGCCGTGACTCTCAATGTCCCTGATGACGCACCCCTGCATCGGTTCATGCGGTACGTGAGACCACCTGTTGACCCGCCCGCCAGAAGCAAACACGGTGCACTGTTCCCGCTGCGCCCGAACACGCGAAAGATGCGCGTCGCCGTCGATGTGCAGACCCTGCCTGAGCCCACAGCCGAGCTGATGGGAGTCCT
>JAGQSZ010000375.1 GCA_020439285.1 Microthrixaceae bacterium | reverse complement strand
CACCGATGATCTGGCCAGGTCGACTGCTACCACCCCGAGCACCCAAGCGATGGCCGTTCCGACTCCCAGGTGAATCAAGGTCCGGGCACGCCGGGGAGACACCGCAATAGCTGCGACAGCCAACACGATTGCCGCAACGATCGCCCCGAAAACGATCTGGTGGAAGAACTTGATGTAGGACCGAGCCTGTTGCACCACCGGTGGCGGATCCCCTTTGATCAACACGATCTGCCCGAAATCCTGTGGAACGGCTATCCGTAGAGCATCGCCGAGTACCAAGGTCTGCTCGATGGGATCACCATCGATTTCGAATTGTGGGATCCTCGCCCACGACGGTATGAGCGAGTCCGCCTTCAAGTCGTTGAGTATCTCGGTCGCTATCGGGAGCAGATTCAGAGTCACGGGGTTGCTTTCGCCCTGGATCGATCTCACGAGCGCTTGATGCGTTCTCAGCAGCGATGCGTTCGCGATCCGCTGCGCCGAGTCACCCTGAAGCACCGAATCGACGCGCCGTTCGACGTTCGTCCGCGCCAGTTGTCCGAGCCTGCCTGAGAGATCCCTGCCGGACGCCTTCTCCATGAGCCCGAAGATCTGGTCGCCCAGATGGCGGCTGACGGCTTTGGTCACGGTTGGGTCAGCGAGAACCTCTGTGCCCTTGGTCGCGAACCGTTGAGAATCGAAAATGTTGTCGTTGGTCCACACGCCGAGGGCACCCACCAGTGCCGAGATCGAGGCGAGCACAACGAGAACCACCGAAACCACGCGGCGCATCGCTTCGCTCATCGTTCTCCTTCCCATCTGGTCACCCCACGATCCTACGAGAAGGACCATTGGACTACGGGGTATGGCCTATCGGTTGGGCGGACATCCTCGACTGGGGATCAGCGCTGACATACTTATGCCCATGAGTTCGACGACCGGGCACCTGTTTCGAGTGACCACCTTTGGCGAGTCGCACGGCGCTGGTATCGGTGTCGTTGTGGACGGATGTCCTCCGCTGATCGAGTTGTCCGAGACGGACATTCAACCCGACCTCGATCGTCGACGCCCTGGACAGAGTCGACTCGTCACCCAGCGTAACGAGGCAGATGCCGTCGAGATCCTGTCTGGTACCTATGACGGGCTCACTTTGGGGACACCCATAGCGATGCTTGTGCGTAACGCCGATCAACAATCGGGTGCGTACACACGTGAAAAGGATATGTACCGTCCGTCGCACGCTGATTACACGACCGAGGCCAAATACGGCATCAGGGCTGTGGCCGGCGGCGGTCGGGCATCAGCTCGGGAGACGATCGGCCGAGTTGCCGCAGCAGCCATAGCCCGCAAACTGCTCGCTGCGAACGGCGTCGAGGTACTGGGCTGGGTCAGTTCCATCTCTGACATCGAAGCAACAGTGGACATGGGATCGGTCACCTTCGATCAAGTCGAAGCCGACCCGACCCGTTGCCCTGACCCGGACGCGGCACAGGCGATGACTTCCGCGATCGAGGCGGCACGCCGTGATGGTGACTCACTCGGCGGTGTGGTGACCTGCGTGGCACGCGGCGTTCCAGCAGGACTCGGCGAGCCGGTGTTCGACAAACTCGACGCCGACCTAGCCAAGGCTGTTATCTCGCTGCCCGCCGCCAAGGGATTCGAGATCGGCAGCGGGTTCGCGGCTACGAGGATGACCGGCCGGACCCACAACGACCCGTTCGTACCGGGCCCCGACGGCAAACCCACGACAACCACCAACTACTCGGGCGGAGTCCAGGGTGGTATCTCGAACGGTGAAGACATCTACATCCGGGTCGCTTTCAAACCGACCGCGACGATCTCGTCGGCCCAGCAGACCGTGGATCGTGACAACAACGCGGTG
>JAGQSZ010000374.1 GCA_020439285.1 Microthrixaceae bacterium | reverse complement strand
TCGACATGATCAACATCGGTCAGTTCTGACTCGACGACGTCGTGACGCTCCAGATAGCTAGACACGAACGCCTGAATTACCGCAGCTGCAGGAAGTGCCAACACCGCTCCGGCCACACCAACCAGGCTGCCGCCGGCGAGTGCGGCCCCGAATGCCACCGCTGGATGAAGATCCATGGTTTGGCCGGTGATCCTGGGCGCCAACAGGTAGTTCTCGATCTGTTGGTAGACCACGATCCAGACGAGTACCCAAAGAGCCGTGATCGGTGAAGACATCAATCCGACGAGCAGCGGGACCGCTCCACCCAAGTAGGTGCCAACCACGGGAATGAACTGGCTGACCAGCCCCATCCAAAGTGCGAGCGCGAGTGGCGATGGCAGTCCCAACAGTGCGAACACGATCCATGATCCGAGCGCGCTGCACAGCGCCAACAGGACTCGCGAGTACACCCAACCTCCGGTCTTGGAGATCGACAGTTCCCATAGCGATAGGACCATGGTCTGTCTTCGTGCTGGCAGCAGCGAACACAGGTTGCGGCGCATCTGGGGGCCTTCGGCGATCATGTAGAAGCTGAACAGGAACACCGACAGTGCTTGGAACAAAGTCCCGAAAACAGCGCCGGTAATCGATAGAACCCGCCCGCCCATATTTGCTGCGAGCGAAGTCAGATCGTCCTGATAGTCACGAATCGTCTCGTTCAGTTGCTTCGATGTGATATCGGTGTCGAAGGTGTTGTTGATCCACTCGGTTGTCTGGGTCACGTACCCGGGTGCCCGGTCGACGAGATCCGAGGTCTGTGACACGACCAGGTTGACCATGACGGCGGCAAAAACGCCACCGGCCCCGAAAACCACCAGGAAACAAGTCATGGTCGCAACGCCACGACGCCAGCCGCGTTTGGCGAGCGCGTTGACCACCGGTTCGAGAGCGAACGATACGAACAGCGAGATCACGATGATCGTGAGCAAGCCGCGTAGGCGTTCTGCCATTCCCTTGAGGATCAGGAAACCGGCAACGGCGAAGCAGATTCCGATAACCGCCCGCCAGAAGACCTTCGGTAGTTGATCCTGCCCAACTAGGGATTGGATCGATATTTCCTCTACGACCAGGGTTTCGTCGTCGAGTAGCCCTGTTCGGTCGCGAGCCTTGGACTTGGACCCAGTGACATCCGCCGACGATGAGCCTTTGGTGTCATCACCATCTGAGTCGGCAGGATCCTTCACCGTCTCACAATGCCATGAAGCATGCTGGTTCCGGTGGACCCGATCTCGGCCATGCTCGGGAGATCAGGTGAAGATGGAGAGCCACTGTTGTGCAGTGGTGGGCATCAAGACACGGTTGGATGTTCTGTTATCTCCCAAGCGCTGATAGGGCAGACGCGAGTAGTTGTGTCCGGGATACAGAATCGCGTTGTCGGGCACTCGGGCGAGCGTCTGAGTGAGGCTGTAGTAGAGAGCCTCAGGGTCACCACCTGGCAGATCAGTCCGCCCACAGCCATCGAGGAACAGGGTGTCGCCCGAGACGAGCCGACCGTTCACCAAGAAGCACTGGCTTCCGGGGGTGTGCCCGGGGGTGTGGACCAACTGCACCGGGATCTCGCCGACCATCACGATGTCACCAGGTCCATGGGTAGCTAGGTCACCCTGGGCGAGACCACTGGTCTTGAGGATCCATTCCTCCTCGTCTACTTGGACGTGAATGGGCACAGAGATCAGGTTCAACAGTTCGGCGGCGCCTTGCACGTCGATGCCCATCATGTGCCCACCGCAATGATCAGCGTGATAGTGGGTCACCAGAACCCCGGTGATCCTCATGCCGTCGGCTTCTGCGATGGCCTTGAGTTCAGCAACTCCGTATGCAGG
>JAGQSZ010000373.1 GCA_020439285.1 Microthrixaceae bacterium | reverse complement strand
CGAACGCCTTGTTGATTTCCTCGTTGGCGTCTGCCAGCCACTCGTGGTGCTTGTGCGTCATCCGTCGATCATATGTGCGAGGTGCGACAGTCTCGGGCGTCGCGCACACGGTTGTCTCGTCAGAACCCGAGGTCGAGCTGTTCCACCACTTCCTCGACGGGACGTGACTCGGTGTAGGGCGGGATGACCACGGGGCTGGACGGCTTCGCCCCGTTCAGCAGTTCCTCAACGGTGAACAACTGCACCTTCGGGTACTGGTTTCCCACGATGTCGGTGTAGCTGCCTGCTTCCGCCGCCGCCTGCTTCATGCCGCGCGTCGCACCGAAGCGGGTGACCAGGACTCCGCCGTCGATGGTGTCGTCGGTGGCGACGACGCCCGCGAGGTCGCGCACCATCTGCGGGTTGAGCTGCTTGCCGCCCTTCACACTGACGGCAATGCGTCCAGGCTTCTTCCTCTTGCCTTGGTAGTAGCGAATGACGCCGTCAATGCCACGGTCTCCCACCTGCTTTGTGTTCGGTGTGCCGCGCACCAGCGACACCGCCCAACGCTCGAACTCCAGCGGGTCGCGCTCGAACAGATCGTGCGCCGCCGCCAAGTCCTCGGGCAGTCCCAGCACCTGGTAGGTGTCGTCAATGGAGTTGCCGTGCGCCCCGCGCAGGCGGTTGCGGATCAAGTCAACCGCGATGTAGGTGATGTCGATACCCGCCCATCGGCGGTTCAGTCGGATAGCCGCGTCCATCGCTGTGCCGCAGCCGCAGAACGGGTCGAGCACCAAGTCGCCTGGGTTCGATGACGCCTTGATGATGCGCTCCAACAGCCCCACGGGCTTCTGCGTCGGGTAGCCGAGCCGTTCGCGGTCACGGGGCGACAGCCACCGCACATCGGCGTCGATACCCTCGCGCGCGGTGAAGTCGGGTGCCTCCAGGTCGAACACCGTGCCCTCGGTGTAGGGCTGGTACGCCCAGATGTCAGGCGCGGTGACCCCATCGGACGGTTTGATCGTGTGCGAGTACACCGGCCACGCTTCGCCAGGCGTGATCGTGATGAACCCAAGCTCGTACAGCCTGTCCATCTTCTCGTGCTGCGACATACCGCTGAGGTCTTCACCGCAGTCCTCAACGAGCTTGCCCGGAATCGCCCAGTGCCGCCCCTTCGCGGTCGGGTCGAAGCCGCGCCAGGGCTTTCCCGATTCTCCACCGCGCGTGCCGCTCCCTGTCAGCACGTTGCCGTAGTAGTCGGTGTGCCACTGGTCGCCGTCCTGAACGAAATACTGCTGGACGTGCCCCTTCATGTAGGGCAGCGTCGGACGGTTCCAGGTGTAGTTGTCGCCGTCGGACTTCGTGTAGAACAGCACCACGTCGTGCACCGGTGTGAAGCGCCGCGCCTTGCCGTGCGCCCCTGTGCGCCGCCAGATGATTTCGCTGCGGAAGCACTTGGGAGTGAAGATCGCGTCCATCATGATCTTGAGGTAGTGGCTGGCGGTGGGGTCGCAGTGCAGGTAGATGCTGCCTGTGCTCTTGAGAACGCGGTGCAGCTCTACGAGCCGTGGAGCCATGTTGGTCATGTACGCGGTCAACGGCGTCTCACGGACGAGTGAGCGGATCGCGCGCAGCGCTTCGGCGGGCTTCTCGGGCAATCCGCCGCCGTTGACGTAGTAGTCGTACTGCTGCCCCGTCTCCACCGACCATTTCCAGGTGTCATCGAAGGCGTGAATCTGCGCTGAGGGGTCACCGTCCGCGTTGGCGAACGTGACGTTGTAGACCGCCTCGGAATTGAACGGCGGGTCGAGGTAGATGAGGTCGATGCTGTCGGTGGCGATCCTGTCCTTGAGGACTTTGAGGTTGTCGCCGTAGTACAGCTTGTTCTTCTCCACGCTGCGACA
>JAGQSZ010000372.1 GCA_020439285.1 Microthrixaceae bacterium | reverse complement strand
ACCTTTGGGTGTCGAGCGTCAACGAACTCGGTCAACTGATCCAGACTCCGAACCGAAAGCGGAGCTGGAATAACCGGCGACAGGACTAGGTCACTGGCAGCGAGCACGGACTCGGTCACCAAACCCAATCCCGGAGCACAATCGAGGATCACCACGTCATAGGAGTCCCTCAATGGTCGCAGGAGTTTGCGCAGCGCCTTGTCCGAAGATCGTCGGTGTGCCAACACCGACTCGGCCACCCGAAACGACGGGTCCGCTGGCATGACGTCCAGGTTCTCGCTGACCTGACGGACATGGAAACGAAGGTCGCGCTTACCCGAGAGAAGCCGGTTGGCTCCACCAGTGACCTTTGCCTCGATCCGGTAGCAATGTGACGCGGCCCCCTGCGGATCCAGATCCCAAAGCAGAGTGGAAACACCGCTCTCTGCTGCCAGATGGGCAAGATTCACCGCTGTTGCAGTCTTGCCAACACCACCCTTGGCTGCCGCTATCGACACGACTTTCACAACTCGACCTCGCATCTCTCGCCAAACGAAGAAAATTCCAGTAATCGCCCTTTAGACACTGTACGGAGTAAGTTCGTCGTGCTATGACCGCCACCGATACCACCCAGACCGACGGCGCCGAGGACACAGGCCCAAGGCGCCTTCGACCCAATCAGATAGCGATAATCATCGGAGTCGCGATTGCACTTGTCGTAGCGCTCTCCGGTGTTGCCGCAACTGTCTTCCAGTTCCACGACGACAGTCCGATCCAGCGCGAGGTCTTTGGCAACATTCCGGGACCGATCAAGTTGGCGTTCTACACGCTGATTCCGGTGATGTTCATCTACGGCGCTGTGGTGTTCTCGTGGCGTGTTCGCAACTGGGAACGTGGCGGCCCGGACAAACGCGACATCAACAGGGGCAACGCCAAGCGCCGCATGGAAAGACTCCGCGCCGGCCTCTATATGCAGACTCTGCTGAGGGATCCCGCCGCCGGTGTCATGCACTCGATGATCTACTTCGGTTTCATCGTGTTGTTGGCGGTCACATCGGTTCTCGAGATCAACCACCAACTACCTCCAGCCCTTAAGTTCCTCCACGGGGGTGTCTACGAAGCGTACGCGTTCGTAGGGGACTTGGCTGGCCTCGTGTTCACAGCTGGCGTCATCTGGGCCATCGTCCGTCGCTATGTCCAGCGCCCGTACCGCATCCGCATCAAGTCCAAGCCGGAGCACGCGATCATCTTGGGCACTCTGTTGACGATCGGGCTCACAGGTCACCTGACCGAGATGTTCCGAATCGCTCACGACGGTCGTCCATCTTTCGAAAAGTGGTCCTTCATCGGCTATCCGCTTTCGGGTCTGGTCGAGAACTGGTCAAACGTCGCAGGGTGGCATCAAGCCATGTGGATCCTGCACATCCTGAGCTTCGTTGCTTTCCTGGTGATCCTGCCGACCACCATGCTGCGTCACATCTTCACCTCTCCGCTCAATATGTATCTGCGTGAAAGCGAGCGGCCAAAGGGCGCCATGAAGGCCATGCCGAATCTGATGGAGACCGAGATCGAGTCGTTCGGTGCTTCAGTCGTCGAGGACTTCACTTGGAAGCAACTGCTCGACAGCGACGCCTGCACCATGTGTGGCCGGTGCACCTCAGTCTGCCCCGCACACGCGACCGGCAAACCGCTCGATCCCCGTGAGATCGTCCTCAAGTCCGGCGAGGTCATGGCAGCGAGTGGCACCCCGGTTGTCACTCCGCCGATCGGAACCGATCCCGAGATCACAATTCCTGCCAACTCGCTGTTCGACCGGATCACCGCTGAAGAGGTGTGGTCCTGCACGAGCTGCAAGGCCTGTGACGAGATCTGCCCGGTCAACATCGAGATCCTCGACAAGGTCCTCGA
>JAGQSZ010000371.1 GCA_020439285.1 Microthrixaceae bacterium | reverse complement strand
GACGGTGTGGCGCCAGGCCGACAAGTACAACGTGCCCCGCATGTGTTTCGTCAACAAGATGGACCGCATCGGCGCCGACTTCTACTACGCGCTACAGACGATCGAGGACAGGCTCAACGCCAAGGTCGCGGTCATCCAGCTGCCCATCGGCGCAGAGTCCGACTACCAGGGCATCGTCGACCTGATCACCATGAAGGCATGGATCTGGGGTGGCGAGGAACTCGGTGCCAAGTGGGACGAGACCGACATCCCGGCTGACCTCGCTGACAAGGCCGAGGAATACCGCGAGAAGCTGATGGACGTTCTCGGTGAGACCTCTGACGAGATCATGGAGAAGTACCTCGGTGAAGAGGAGATCAGCCCCGACGAGATCCGGGCTGCTCTGCGTGAGGCCGTAATCCACCACGGTGTCGTTCCGGTTCTCAACGGAACAGCGTTCAAGAACAAGGGTGTCCAGCCTCTGCTCAACGCGATCTGCTGGTACATGCCGTCACCTGACGAGCTACCCCCAGTTGAGGGCGTTGACCGCAAGGGTGAGCCGGCATCACGCAAGCCTTCTGATGCTGAGCCTTTCTCGGCTCTAGCGTTCAAAATCATGACGGCTCCGCACGTCGGCAAGCTCACCTATTTCCGTGTGTATTCAGGTGAGCTCAGCAAGGGCGACTCGATCTACAACAGTCGTACCGGCAACAAGGAACGTCTCGGTCGTGTGCTCGAGATGCACGCGAACGACCAGATCGAACGCGAGTCTGTTCACACTGGTGACATCGTTGCCGGCATCGGCATCAAGGACTGCCGTACCGGCGATTCGCTCAGCGATCCCGCCAACCCGATCGTTCTCGAGTCGCTCGAGTTCCCTGATCCGGTTATCGAAGTCGCAGTCGAGCCCAAGACCAAGGCCGATCAGGACAAGATGTCCAAGGCCCTCTACGCGCTGTCCGAAGAGGATCCGACCTTCCGCGTCAAGACTGACGAGGAGACAGGCCAGACCCTCATCGCCGGCATGGGTGAGTTGCACCTCGAGGTCATCGTCGACCGCATGCTGCGTGAGTTCAAGGTGGACGCCACCGTCGGTAAGCCCCAGGTTGCGTACCGTGAGACCATCACTGCTCCGGTTGACAACTACACCTACCTGCACAAGAAGCAGACCGGTGGTACAGGCCAGTACGCGAAGATCATTATCTCCCTCGAGCCTTCAGGGCCCGGCGGTGGATTCAAGTTTGCTGACGAGATCACCGGTGGTCGTATCCCCAAGGAATACATCCCTTCGGTAGGCCATGGTGTGGTCGACGCGATGACCAACGGCACCCTTGCCGGGTTCCCTATGGTCGACATCAACGTCAAGTTGATCGACGGCGACTACCACGACGTCGACTCGTCCGAAATGGCGTTCAAGATCGCTGGAACCATGGGCTTCAAAGAAGCTGTTCGTAAGGGCAGTCCAGTTCTGCTCGAGCCGATCATGGCCGTCGAGGTCACCACTCCCGAGGATTACATGGGAGATGTCATCGGCGACCTCAACTCCAGGCGAGGCAAGGTCGGCAAGATGGAACAGCGCGGAAAGAACCAGATCGTCAATGCCGAGGTTCCTCTTGCAGAGATGTTCGGGTATTCAACCGACCTGCGTTCCAAGACCCAGGGCCGTGCGACCTACTCGATGCAGTTCCACAGCTATCAGCAGACACCAAGAAACGTTCAGGAAGAGATCGTCGCCCGCGTTACAGGGCAATGACAACGCTCCGGATCAACTAATGTCGATCCGGGCCAAAAGGAGTACCGGGGAGCCGCTCCAGCTCACCGGTCAGACAGACCAGCCGCGAGGGCGGCACGCGACTCAGCGAGTTGCAGGGTCACCCAAGTAATCCATCAACTCACTTAGAAGTAGTCACGA
>JAGQSZ010000370.1 GCA_020439285.1 Microthrixaceae bacterium | reverse complement strand
GCCACCACCGATGTCCAAGAAGTTGGCGGGCTTTCCACCGGCCTGGTTGACGACGTCCAAGGTGCTCATGGCGAGCCCGGCGCCGTTGGCGATGATTCCGACAGTGCCGTCAAGACCCACGTACTGCAGGCCCTTCTCGTGCGCTGCTTGTTCGCGCTCGTCACGGACCTGTGTGGCCTCATAGTCGTCCCATTCGTGACGATAGGAAGCGTTGGCGTCAAGGGTCACCTTGGCGTCAAGGGCGTGTACCTCGCCTGTCGGCTTGAGGATCAGTGGGTTGATCTCGGTCAGGTCCGCGTCACCTTCGGTGTACGCGGTATAGAGCTTGGTCAGGATGCTGACTGCTCCGTCCTCGGCCTCTGGGTTCAGATTGGCGGCCTTGACCCAGTTGCGGGCCACGTCTTCGGTGAGCCCGTCGACTGGATCGATCCAGATCTTGGCGATTGCGTCAGGGTTCTCTTCAGCTACGGCCTCGATCTCAACGCCACCCTCGGCGGAGAGCATGCCCAGGTGCTTCTTGGCGGAACGGTCGAGCGTGAACGAGGCGTAGTACTCCTCGGCGATATCTGATGCGACCTCGACCCAGATGATCTTGACGATGTGACCCTTGATGTCGAGTCCGAGGATGTTGCTCGCGTGCTCACGAACCTCGTCGATGTTGTTGGCGAGCTTCACGCCACCGGCCTTGCCGCGTCCACCGACGTGAACCTGGGCCTTGATCACGACAGGGAATTCGCCGATTCGCTCCGCTGCTGCAATCGCGTCGTCAACTGTCGTGACTGCTTCACCCTTGGACACCGGTATGCCGAAGGAAGCAAAGAACTGCTTGCCCTGATATTCGAAGAGATCCACCCTCGTGTTGCCTTCCTGTCTTGCCGACCAAAGATCGTCGTGCGTCAGTAACGGGAGCACGGCCAAAGGTGGCCCGTCCCGCAGGCGATACTAAACCGCACGACGGTCATGTCCCCCATCCGAGGGCTCTGAAGCGGCCGTCGAGCCCAACGCATGTGCCGCACTCGAGGGTGTCCGCCTAGCGTTGTGGCGCATGCCTGTAGAAGTTCGCTCCGGTCGTCAACAGACAACTGCCATTGGAATCGGAATCGTCGCCTTGGTACTCGCCATTGCGCTCGCTTGGGGAATCCTCAAAGTCGCCAGCGGTGGCGGCACATCCACCAGGCTCCGGCTCGGTGACGACGTGTTCGAGGCCGGCAACGCGACACGACTGTCCAAACAGATCAAAGCCGAGGGTCCGCTGTTGTTCAGCGATGTATCGGGCCGGGGCCAGAACCGTCCGGTGTTCATCAATCATTTCGGTGACGATCCCGATATCCGTTGGGTCGCTTTCGACGCTGTCGCTCCCGACGCCCCGGAGAACTGCTTCCTTTCGTGGTCTGTCGAACGCGAGCTGTTCGAGGAGCGATCAGTCGCGGCTGGTGGCGACTACCGCAAGGGCGAGATCTGTCGAGACATCACCTTTGCCGCCAACGGTGAGGGCCTCACTCAGTACAAGTGGACTGTCAACGACGAAGGACTGTTATCCATCGACTTCCGCAAGGACCCCGAGGGCAAGGACATCGGGGGCACGAATGTGGGCGAGGGCGACAGCGGCGACTGAGGCGGGCGCCACGGGCTACCACCCCTTTCCGCGAACTTTGTGGAGTTTTGGTTGCTGGCCAACGCGAACCGCACAAGAGTCGGCTGGAGGGAAGTCATCCGGGTCTCAAACCCGCCTGCAGGCTCAGCCCAAGGCGATCGCGGCTCTGCGCCCCTCGAGCACCGCGTCATGGACCGTACGGGGAGCCACGCAGTCACCCACCCGGACGATTCGGCCAAAGCCAGCCCCCAAGGGCGACCGCAGGTCTTCAGTCGCGTCCCAAAGCGATTCGTCAGGTAGCCGGT
>JAGQSZ010000369.1 GCA_020439285.1 Microthrixaceae bacterium | reverse complement strand
ATCTCGATGCGCTCTCCAAGCAGCAGCTCGAGCGTGGCTACCGTCTTACCGAACTACTCAAGCAAGGCATCAACTCCCCGATGTCAGTCGAAGAGCAGTCCGTCGTCATCTACGCAGGAACGCGTGGATACCTCGACAACATTCAGGTCAGCTCGGTCGCACGATTCGAGAGTGAACTTCTCGAGTGGTTCCGTACGCGTCACTCCAGCGTTCTCGAGGACATTCGCACCACGGGTGCAATCCCAGACGAGGAAGCGTTCGACGCTGCCATCAAGGCGTTCGCCCAGCAGTTCTCGGACGAGTCCCAGGACCAGGGTGCGCCTGACATCGAAGCGCAGGGAGACGAGGATCTCACCGTGAAGCGTTCCGAGATCCACCTGCCCGAGTCCGAGTCCCACCGCGAAGACGCCTGAGAGCGATTGAGCTGAGGGACTGACCAGGAGATCAAATGGCAGGAGCGCAGGAACGAGTACTTCGCAGACGTATCGCGAAGTTCTCGAACATGAAGAAGATCACTCGTGCGATGGAGCTGATTGCTGCAACCCGAGTGGCCAAGGCCCAAGCACAGGCCAACGCAGCGCGCCCGTACGCCGAGCACATCACTCAGGTCATTCAGGACCTAGCTGCGGGTGGAGCGGATGTAGACCATCCACTCCTGCGACCCGTCGATGAGGTCAAGAAGGTCGGAGTGCTCGTCCTAGCGGGCGACCGTGGTCTGGCCGGCGCCTACAACTCACACGTGATCCGCTTGGCCGAAAAAGAGGTCCAGGCAGCACGTGCTGATGGGCACGAGTATGTGATCGTCACCGTGGGACGCAAGGCCGAGGCATACTTCAAGTTCCGTCACTACGACATCGAGGCCTCATACGCAGGCTTCACCGAGCGGCCCTCCTATGAGGACGCTGTCAGCGTTGCGGCTCGCATCACCGAACTGTTCACCAATGGTGGAGTCGACAGGATCAACCTCGTTTACACCCGGTTCGTTTCGATGGGTACCCAAGAGGCAGTGGTTCGTCGCTTCCTGCCACTGGAGACGACCGATGTCATCGCGACCGCAGGCGATGCAGAGGCCCGAGCTGGTTTCGAGTTCGAGCCATCCGCTTCAGCGGTACTCGAGTCACTTCTGCCCAGATACGTCGAGTCCCGTGTCTTCTCGGCACTACTCGAATCGGCTGCATCAGAATTGGCTTCACGTCAGCGGGCCATGAAGGCCGCAACAGACAACGCTGAAGAGCTCATCATCAAGTACACCCGCAAGATGAACCAGGTTCGTCAGGACGCGATTACCACCGAGATCATGGAGATCATCGGCGGTGCCGAGGCCCTCTCCGAGGACAACGACGACGTTTCTGACATCAAGTTCGAACAGGTCCTCTTGTAGGGCTCGTTCACCAATTCCAGTTTCCGCACACTTTTCATTCCGACCCACTAGATCCTGACCAGGAGATCCTCATGACGGTCACCGCATCCGAACTCAAGGACGGCAAGATTGTTGCCATCGCCGGTCCGGTTGTCGACGTCGAGTTCCCACCCGACTCGATCCCCGAGATCAACACTGCACTCGAGTTCAACATCAACGTTGACGGAGTGGACATTAGGGTGACGGCCGAAGTCGCCCAGCAGATCGGTGGCAACCGTGTACGCGCCATCGCAATGAAGCCGACTGACGGCTTGGTGCGCGGCACAGTCGTGCGCAACACAGGCTCCGGCATCTCCGTGCCAGTTGGCGACGCTGTGCTCGGCCACGTGTTCAACGTGATCGGCGAACCTCTCGACGTGGCATCGGTCGATGTTGAGGAGCGTTGGGCTATTCACCGCACTGCTCCCGCTTTCGACACCCTCGAGCCGAAGGCCCAGATGTTCCCTACGGGCATCAAGGTCATCGACCTCCTCACCCCGTACCTGCAGGGCGGCA
>JAGQSZ010000368.1 GCA_020439285.1 Microthrixaceae bacterium | reverse complement strand
TACACCAAGCGCCCGTAGCTCAACGGATAGAGCATCTGACTACGGATCAGAAGGTTAGGGGTTCGAATCCCTTCGGGCGCACCAGAAAACCCCCTCTGACCAGCATCGGAGGGGGTTTTACTCTTCCCCGACGACCCGCAAATGTGGTGGTTTGGGACGTTTATTGGACGTAAATGGATTGAACTCGTCCAGGGCGTCGGTGTAGTCGCCCGCTTCCACAGCCCTGTCGATGTAGTGCCGACGAGTGATGTCGGGGGAGGAGTGCCCGAGGTGCGCGGCGGCGGCGTCGGCTCCATGCTTGCGCTCGACAGCGGTTCCGCCCGTCTTCCTGAACGTCCGCGAGATGACCCACGAGTAGTCGTAGCCCCTGATCGCTCGCCAATGCGTCGCCACGTTGCTGCGACTTCGCGGCGTTCCCACCCGCGAGGGGAAGACGAGATCGAAGGGGAGTCCGCGCTGCCGCTGCGCCAGCAGCGCCTCGCGCCCGTACTCGGGGAGTGTGATCACGCGGTAGCCGCTCTCGGACTTCGGGAACGGCTCACGGACTCCCTCGTTGGTGACAGTGCCGCAGATGGTCACCTGCACCTTGCGGGTCTTGTCGTCCAGGTGCTCGATGTCTTCCCAGCGCAGCGCTAGAACCTCGGAAATGCGTTCGTTCGTCGCCATCAGGAGAGCGACGATCTCCACCATGTCCACGCCCCGCTGAGGTCCACCTTTTCCAGGCTTTCGCTTCTGCCATTCCACCGTGCGCCGCATCAACTCCTGCACATCTTCAGGTGTCAGCGTCCTCTTGTCCGATGGTGACGGCGGGACGGTCTCGGTCTCCCGCACAGGGTTGTACTCCAGCAGGTTCCACCGCACACCGAGAGCGCATATCTGGGACAGCCGCCCACGGACTTGGCGTTTGCGTGTTGTGCGCGTTGCCAGGTACCGATCCACACGTTGGGTGTTCAGCTCGCGGATCCTGATGGAGCCGATGTCGGGGATGATGATCTTGCGGCACACCTCGGTGTACTGCTTGATTGTGCCGTCCGTGAGGCTGCCAGAACGGACACCGGTGACGCTGCGCCGCTTCGACTCCAGGGACGCCAGCCACTTCTCCACCAACGCCGACAGCGGGGACTCGTCGGTTAGGTCACCGTCGCCGCCGCGCTTCTTGCGATCACGGATCTTCGTGCGCAGCGCCGCCTTCGACTTCGCCTCAGTGCTCCCTGTGGCGGTGACCTTCCGCGTCACGCCGTCGATGTCGCGGTAGCGCGTGATCACCTGATAGGTACCAGGGCTGATCTCCTTGGGGTCGGAGAACTCTCCATGTGTGCCGATTTCCAGTGGCGGTCGTCCTGCCATTTTCCTAGTCCTTGTTCTCTGAGTACCACGTCCAAGATGGGACGGTCCGCCCCAGCCAGGCGTTGCGCGCCTCATCATCAATAATCTTGTCAACCAGCGAGCGTTCACCGCGCAGCCAGAGGTATAAATTCCGTGCCGTCTCGGGTAGAGACCCGGATAGAATCGCTTCCCTCTCAGGGTCGTCGGTGCAGGGCGTCAACAATGCCAACACTGACGTGTCCAGCGCTGTCGCGAACGCGGTGAGCTGATCGACAGACACTCCACGCCTTCCCATCTCGATCTCCGTGATGCCGCTCCCCGCGATGGGCGCGTTGATATCTCGCATCCGAAACGACAGCTCACGAACGGTCATCGCCTGCCCTTTCCGTAGTCGGCGGACATTGTCACCGACTGTTTGTGAAGTGAATTTCTCATCCATAACCGCTGATCACCTCCACTATTTCGAACTCCAATAACATTTTTGTTGTCAGAGGGCTTCACAAATCCTAAATTCGGAGATACGATATGTCAAACAGAACAAATCCGCCCTACATGAGAAAGCAAAACAATGACCGTCGCGAAGACCAAGAAGGGAGCCGCACTCCCGAATAAAAA
>JAGQSZ010000367.1 GCA_020439285.1 Microthrixaceae bacterium | reverse complement strand
GGCGTATAGCTCAGTTGGCTAGAGCGCTTCCTCGACACGGAAGAGGTCCACGGTTCAAGTCCGTGTACGCCCACCACCCGAAACCCCTGCAACGGCAGGGGTTTCGCCGTTTTCGACATTGATCGAGCGTGCCAGATCTGCGGGTCATCCCACGGGAAATCCCATCCTTGGCCGTCTCGCCGGGGGCCGAATCACAATGGGTCGCTTCTTCGCCCGAGTCACGGGGGTTATAGAGTTTCTGGCCGTATCAGCCAGTTCGTAGTTACAAACGGAGACTCCCCGGTATGCCCCCTCACACTCTCGCCCAGATCCAGACAATTGCCTCGGGTGTCCTTTCCAATGTGACCGCGGATCAGTTGACAAATTCGACCCCCTGCGACGCATGGAACGTCAGCCAGTTGATCGACCACATGGTTGGTGCCCAACACTGGGCCCGTGCTGCCGTCGAAGGCACCGAGCAGACCGAGACTGGAGAAGGCTCATCCAACGGCGACTTCGTCTCGACATTTAATGAGGCTGCAGCAGCCTCTCTCGCAGCCTTTAGTGAGGAAGGTGCTCTCGGGCGCATCGTCAATGCGGGAATGGGTGACATGCCTGCCGCTGCGATTCTGGGGCTCGCGATGACTGACACGTTCGTACACGCGTGGGACCTGGCCGCCGCAACTGGTCAGGACACCAACCTCGACCCGGACCTCGCCGAGCAGATCCTGAAGACTGCCCGAGCACACACGCCCGACGCTATGCGGTCTGAAGATGGTGCTGTCTTTGGTTTCGAGCAACCAGCACCTGATGGCGCCGGACCAGCTACTCAGTTGGCTGCTTTCTTGGGTCGAAAGGTCTGAGCAGCACCGCACTTTTGCTGCTTGGTAGAGCCAACTCTGTTGGCCCCAGACGAACTTTGTGGAGTTCGCGTTGGCGGGTAACGCGAACTCCACAAAGTAAGTGACTATTGGCAGTTGAGCCTGTCGTCAGGCCGGGTTACCCGTCGGTGACTGACCACTGGATGGTGAACGGCTCGATTCGGAATCCACGCAAGACGAACCAGGATGCCGAACCGGACACTGTTCCAGCCTGACCGCCGGTTTGCTTGTAACCAGCCTGCACGATCGGTGCTTGGACATTCCTGATACCTGCCACCGGGTCGTTGATGGTTATCTGCCGGTGTACACCGGCAGTAGCCACAAGCGTTCAAGATTGATCGTCACCGTGGCGGTCCCGACCTTGACTGTGCCCTTCACCGAAACGACACCCAACCGGTCTGTGACGGTCTTGATGTCACCACTCGAAGCGTTACCGGTCAAGGAATAGGTGTAGGCACCAGTGATCTTGATCGTCACCTTGTCGCCCTGGGGCTGGGGTGGGGTCGGATCGACCTTCACGGTCACCGAACTCGTAGCGGTCAAACCATCGTTGTCAGTGACAGTAAGAGTCGCGGTGTACGTCCCAGCAGTCGTGTACGTGTGTGATGGCTTAGCACCCACACCGGAGCCACCGTCGCCGAAGTCCCACTCGTAGCTGACGATCGTCCCATCCGGGTCAGACGAACCAGACCCATCGAACGACACAGCCAACGGAGCAACACCAGACGTTGGCGAAGCAGAAGCAACCGCAGTCGGCGCCTGCGGCTCAGGCTCCGGCTCAGAAACCGTGATGGTCACAGTTGCGGTCCCGGTCAGCCCGTCATCATCGACCACGGTCAACGTCGCGGTGTAAGTCCCGGCCGTGGTGTAGGTGTGTGACGGGTTGGCACCAACACCGGAGGAGCCATCACCGAAGTTCCACTCGAAGGACAGGATCGTCCCGTCCGGGTCAGACGAACCAGACGCATCAAAGGCAACGGCCAGCGGAGCAACACCAGACGTCGGTGAAGCCGAAGCAACCGCAGTCGGCGCCTGAGGCTCAGGCTCCGGCTCAGAAACCGTCACCGTCACAGTTGCGGTCGCGGTCAGACCATCGTT
>JAGQSZ010000366.1 GCA_020439285.1 Microthrixaceae bacterium | reverse complement strand
ATGTCCTCGCCGTATGCCCGAACCGACGCATACAGGGTCAGCGCATAGGACAAGGATGTGAGAAGGCTCCCGAATACGCTTATCGCCAACGCCTTAGGGTCCCTCATCGATTCGAGCAGACGGGGCCCGAAATCGGTCCAGGTCGGCTTGAGACGTTTGATGATCATCCGTCGCGTGCGCGGAATTATGAAAGCCGCAGCGATCACCGCGACGAGAACACCGACGATGATCCACACGTCATTGGATGGTGCTTTGAACTCGAAGCCGGTGTCAGAACTCGTCATCAACGTGACCGCAATGAACGCGATCACGGTGGTGACGAACGAAACGATCGTCGACACTCCCACGCTGGCAAGAGCCATCGGACCGGGGAGACCCGCCTTTTGGATCACCCTGGCGTTGGTTCCTGCGCTACCCACAGCGGCCGGGGCAACGAGACGAACGAAGTCCGACGCGAACTGTGTCGACAGCCACCGAGCCGGATGGATCTTTACAGGTGCAAGCGGAGCGACTGTCATCGCTGCCCCCACATAGGTGAACAGTGAAGCAAGGCCGGCTGCCACCGCCCAGTACCAGTCGACGTCCTTGACGATCGCAGCGAAATCAACGTTGCCGAGCTGACCGGCAAGCACGTAGATCGCGAACGTCGCAGCAACAAGACTGACAACAGTCCGAGGCTTGAGCCTCTCCAATTTCACGGCGCTATCAGAAGGCTCGGGTGCCTGCTCGGAGGCCTCCTCCACGAGGAGCTCCAAATGCCCACGATGCTCTTTCAATAGTTGGCGATTGGCTTGGTTCAACGCTACCGGTTGCAACAGCGACGGCAGATTGGCCAGATCCTCGGCGCCTATCTCGCTCTTGGCTATCGCTACAGCCCGTTCGATACCAACCAGGAACGACGTTGCTAGGAGCAACTCTGCACGATCGAGTCGCATCCGTAATCGTGAGGCCGCAATCTCACCTTGTGACAGATCGAGCACCCACACCCGTCCGTTGTCATCGACAGCAAGGCTCGTAACCGTTATGCCCTCATGCGACACTCCGGCGTGATGCATACGCCGAACCTGTCGCCAGGCCTGCTCGATCGCTTCATCGGATATCGCGGACTCATCGAATTCGGCGAGCGCACGGAGTCTTTTGGGACGCTCTTCGGCGAACACCAGCGTCGAGTCATCGACCTGCGCCGCGGCGAGAGTCCTAGGGGTTCGCACTCCAGCTTCACGCGCCATCAGGACCGGAACGGCAGATTGTTGAACTTGCAAACGCGGCGAGAACGACGGAGCGCGAGTCACCCAAACCGCGGACACGGACCAAGCGACGGAGCTGGCTGATGATCCGAACCGTTCCCTGGTCGGGATCCATGACGTGGACCAGTGCGCCGGTTTCCTCCCCCGAACGGTCGAGCAATCTCGCCTCGTAGCGGCGGCCGTAAGCATCTTCCTCGGCAAGCTGGTTCATCTGCACCGGTGGCGTGCCAACACGTGCGAGCGCCTCTGCTATATCGAGGGACGACACCCGCGGATTGTCCGTTCCGGCCACATATCTGACGATCAGACCAATGGCCTGGCCACCAAAGATGCTCAACAGCAGGGCGAACAAGGTCGCTCGTCGGTCCACCAGGAACAACAACGACAACCCGCCGAGAGTGGCCCAAACAATTAGGCCCGTTCGCGCTCGCACTGCCGAACCCTGCGTGGTTATCAGTGCAACGGTTGCAGCGAAGATGACGATGGTGACCGTCGTGGTTTCGCCATGCGTTCCGATCGGGACAGTCAGGGCATCGAATAACCGCTCTCCCATGAAGTCCGTTGCTGTCTGGTTGACTAGCCGAGATACGAACACTGCAACCGTGCCGGAGAGCACCGAGACCAACATCAGTCGCCATCGCCGCCTGAACGCCAAGTCCAAGACCAAGTACGTCGGTAGGAACATGAAAGCCACGCTGCTCAGCGTCGCCAACACGCTC
>JAGQSZ010000035.1 GCA_020439285.1 Microthrixaceae bacterium | reverse complement strand
GTCTCGGTCCCCTGTTGCCAGTCCATCCACCAGAAGTCGACTCCGCGGTCCTCATGTGGGTGGTGCAACAGCCGTAGGTAAGCATCGACAAACCGTGTATCGGTCAGATCAAACGGCACCTTGTCGGTCGTCGCGGGATCCAGACCCATTGCCGCACACATTTCTGGAAACGCGTCCTCGTGTGAGCCGACACCATCCGCTGGGTGCAGATTGAGACACGTACGAAGACCATGCTCATGGATCGCCGTCAGGGTCGCAGTCGGATCGGGAAACAGATCTGTATCCCATGAGTATCCGGTCCAACCCAGCTTGTGCCAGTCCATGTCGATCACCAGCACGTCGGCCGGAACTCGGTGTTGATCGAGTTCGGCAGCAACCTCGATGAGTTCCTCAGAGGTGTATGGGTAGTAGCGGCTGTACCAGTATCCGAACGCGAATCGGGGCGGTAGCGGTTGCGGACCGAACAACCGAGACGCATCGCGGAGCGCGCCGACGTGATCCGTGCCGTATGCAAACAGGTACAGGTCCTGACGTTTGCCCGGTTCTCTTTCGGTTGGCCAAGGGCGACCTTTCGCTGCCCTACCGCCGGTCGATGGATCGAGAACGACGGTTCCACTGTCGTCGAAGACAGTCCAGTCGCCTCTGGTGCATAGGCCTTCGCCTAGGCCCTGTTCATCCCACGCGTTGACGACGCCGGTCTCGTCATCCCATCTGAGGAACCGTGCGACCTTGTTGCCGTCCCACCCATCGAGGGTTCTCACCGTCCCGCCCAGGTTCTTGCGGTCAGCCATCCCGTAGGACCATTCACTGTCGCCGCGCTTCGTTTCGGCTGTCAGCGTGATGCGAGTGAATGGGCGGGTGACATCAGAACAGCGAACCGTCACTGCGCCGGTATCGACCGTCAACGAATTGTCCTTCATCGTTGACCGAATCTTTGTCGTAGGGAAACGGCGGTTCACGACTGCCAGCGAGGCTCTGTCTTCAAAGACCCCGTCGTGTGCGTACTCGAGGCGTATCAACGTGTCGGTCAGAACACTGACCCGGACATTTCCCTGGGTAACGATCTGCTCCTGCGCAGCGCGTGGGTCCGGCTGGGTGACGATTCCAGTCAGATCAGTACTGCTCAGATCATCGGCTTGAGACATGACCGTTGGCTTATCACAGTCGCCGCCGCGCTTCGGGCGGCTTCGGTGGACCTCAGAGGACGGTGAAGTCCGGGGCCAGGCCGCCCCTGCCGGTCAATCCAAGCAATGCCTGTCGACCGACTGGTGATTCTGCTGCCCATCCCGCCGTCAAACACAGGGCGACAGTCAGTGCGTCCCTCGGAGGTGGCAGTTCCAATGCGACAGCCTTCTTGATGTCCTCGCCGTGTACCACCAACTCGAAGACTCGGCACGGCAGATAGTCGATCAAGCGCATCACGCCCGCTGGTGACTTCACGGGAGCATCATCGGGATATCGCTCGAGTGCTTCTGATGCTGACTCGAGTTGCGCCCGGACACCGGCGACGACGTCAGGGCCGAGGTCTTGACCCGCTTGTCGGGCCCGTTCATCAATTGCCGCGGGATCCGCGTATCCAGACCGGAAGACTGCTGCGTAGTCGAATGCGTGATCTGCCTCGACCACCAGACCGGCTCCTGATTCCAGATATAGGGGCACGGTCACCAACGCACGAGCGGCGTGCCCGATCAGGTCCCGAGTGGTCCATGTACCCAGCGCCAACTCATCCAAGGACGCCGTTGGCACTGCGGCGGCGATCTCAACAAGGTGCTGCGCCGCCGAGACAAAGGCTGCCCTTACCGCAACGGGCTCGAATATGACCGGACGAGATTGAGCCATGAACCGACGGTAGTTCGGCTTGGTCTGGTTCTCTGATCAAAACGCGAAGCGTCCCGGTCCTCTGAAGAACCGGGACGCGATCGCGTTTTCTAGGTTGAGGCTGGTTGCCTACTCGACGCGCAATCCAGAGATGGCACGTGAGATCACGAGCTGCTGGATCTGCTCGGTGCCCTCGAAGATGTCGAAGATCTTCGCGTCACGGTGCCAGCGCTCGACGGGGTACTCCCGGGTGTAGCCGTAACCGCCAAGGATCTGGATGGCTCGCTCGGTCACCCACACGGCGGTGCGACCAGCCATCAGCTTGGACATCGAGCCTTCACCGTTCTTGTAGCCGCCACCGTTGCGGGACAGCCATGCTGCACGCCACACCATGAGTCGAGCTGCTTCGATCTGGGTCGCCATGTCGGCGAGCATGAAAGCGATCGACTGATTCATGATGATCGGCTTGCCAAACGCGTGGCGCTCCTGTGCGTACTGCAGCGCGTACTCGTATGCGGCACGTGCAACACCGACGGCCTGAGCGCCGACTGCCGGGCGTGTGGCCTCGAATGTGGCCATCGCGGGCTGCTTTCCGGAGCGAACCTCGGGGTTCTTGGCTGCTTCACGGGCACGGGCGAGCTTCTCGTCGAGAGCTTCCTTGGTGCCGAGCAGGCAGGAGCCGGGGATCTTCACGTCATCGAGGACGACCTCGGAAGTGTGGGACGCGCGGATTCCGTGCTTCTTGTACTTCTGACCCATCGACAATCCGGGCGTGTTGGGCGGGATCACGAAGCTCGCCTGACCGCGACCCTTGAGCTCTGGATCGACAGTAGCAACGACGACGTGGATATCAGCGATACCACCATTGGTGATCCATGCCTTGGTGCCGTTGAGGGTCCACTCATCCTTGGCCTCGTTATAGACCGCACGGGTGCGCAGTGAGGACACGTCGGATCCGGCGTCAGGCTCGGACACACAGAACGCTCCGAGGGCAACCTTCTCGGGTGTGCCGTAGCACTGGGGTACCCATTCGAGCATCTGCTCGGTGGTGCCATTACCGGCGATGCCAGCAGCTGCGAGGCTGCTGCCAAAGATCGCCAAGCCGATTCCTGCGTCTCCCCAGAAGAGTTCCTCGAGAGCCAACGGCATGGTCAAGGCAGTCGAATCACCCAGCATGGCCTGTGCGATGAAGTCGAAACTGTACAGACCGATCTTGGCGGCCTCCTCGACGATGGGCCACGGGAATTCTTCCCGCTCATCCCATTCCTCAGCAGCGGGCCGCACGACGGTTTCTGCGAAGTCGTGGATCCACTTCTGGATCTGTAGTTGGTCCTCGTTGAGGGTGAGGGAGAAGTCGCTCATTCCTGGATCCTTCCGGTTGTCCGGACGTTGTTACCGAAGAGTAGGTTACCCGTCGGTAACAAAGGATTCCAACCCCGGAGCACAAGAAATATCGCCCAACTCCTAACGACCCCGGACGACATGCCGACCGTGCTCGCAGGAGGATCCATGCTGGACGACTCACAAATAGCTGCTGCACTCGGGAGGCTTCGCACACTGAGCGGATTATCCCAACGCGCTGCAGCGCGGAGCATCGGAGTCCGCCTGACGGTTCTCCGCTCGTGGGAAGCCCGGCAGTCCTCTCCCACTCGTTCACAACTAGCCACAGCAATTGCGGTCTATGGCCATGACGTCGAACAGTTGCTCTCCACAAGGACAGACCTGGATTCGCCCAGCAGTCCCGGGATGCTGCAGGTGGGTTCGACTCTGATCGACACATTGGAAATCCGAGCGAACTTCGAGACCTCATCAGATGCCAATGCTCGAATCCTCTCCGAATACTTGGCAGCTGTACGTCAAGAACGTGGAACCAAGACCTTGGAGGCCGTTGAGCTCCGATCAGTCGACCTAGCGAGGTTGGCCGATGTATTGGACATCTCCGATTCGCAGTTGGGCGACATTCTCGCAGATCAGTTGAACCTGACCCCGGCTGGTGGGCTGCTCGCAACCCGGGCAGTACTGGTCGCTGCGCTCATGGGCGTCGCCGCAATCACCACCATCGGAACCGGTTCAGTCGTAAACCGATCGAATGCTTCAGCCTCAGCGGCTTCAAAGCTTGGAGATCCCGCAGCTCAGGTTGAAGTCGTGGGGATTCCGCTCACGGAACTCGATCACGCAGATGCGCCACCCTGGGTGAATCGAACCGTCGATGCTGCAGATGGCTCTGCGGCCGCATCCACTGACCTGGTTCCGCTCGCGCCGCCGACAATCAGCACGCCGGCTCATCAATCAATTGCCCAAGAAGACAACTTCAGCGTGGTTGAGCAATCCGGACCCACTGAACTACCAGATCTGTTCGCCACCGACGCCAGATCCAAAGTTGCATCGGCATCCGAGGACAACATCTTTATCTTCTCGACGTGGCCCCGGGGTTGGACCTCGAGTTAAGGGCCAAGGAACTGAACTCCCCCTTAGAGAAGCCCAACCGCACCACAAAATCATCACTCAAGTAGAACCGTGCCATGTCGATACCTTGACCGGCCGATCGTTGGCGCCAGGTAGGCGTCAGATCCGCCCGGCACATGGGGCACACATCAAATCGCAGACCGTTCTCTCTCACCCGAGCGGTGTCATCTATCGGGCTAGCGGTGGCTTTCGCGCTCGTCGCAGCAGCATGTTCACCCGACATCGAGCCGGTGGACTCAGATTCCATCGCTGGCGACCCGAATGCGAGCGTCACATCTGAGGAAGCGGCACTTTCTCTTAAGCTAAAGAAGCAGGTCACGATCTCGCGTCGACCTGTCCTTGCTTCTCAGACGTCTACAACGACCTCTGCTCCTGCTACGACGACAACCGTTGCTCCCAATTCGACCCATCCCAAGGCCGAGTCGACTGATACGAATCTCCCGGCGTCTGGTTCCTACATCGCTCAACGAACACGGATGGGAATCGGCAACTGTCCCATCTATCCACGCAACAACGTGTTCCATGCAGACGTTCGATCACTGCCCAAGAGCAGCAACTCTGACCAGATCATCGCCGCGATGGGTTCAGCGAAAGTCCGAGGGATGACCTCCGTCGTCTGGCAGGGATCACGCAGTGGATACCCGGTCAACGTCGTCGACTCGGGCATCGACCCTTCTGTCACTTTCGTGAAGCAGGGCTTCCTGTTGCGCCCCGAATCAATTGGTTCGTTCCCGATGCCGGCAAACCCCCGGCTCGAAGGAGACCCGACCCCAGCATGGGACCAACATCTGTTGCTCTTCGACAAGTCAACCTGCAAGTCACACGAGATGTTCCTGGTCCGCACACCCTCACGGTCCTTCTACCGGACCTGGGAAGCCGACTCGGCCCATACGCTCGACCTGACGAGCAACGCAATTCCCAACGTCGCATCCACAGTTTCGGCAATCTCACTACTCGCAGGTCTTGTGCGCTACGAAGAAGTTGCATCCGGAAGCATCGACCACGTGCTCACCGTCGACTTCCCCAAGGTCAGCAACCGTGCACCGGTGTGGCCAGCGGTCCGGACCGATGGACAGAACTCCGATCCAAACGCTCCACGAATGGGCTCCTGGCTCCGCTTGAAGAACGTAGACCTGTCCAAGTTCGGGCCTACCGCACGAGTTGTAATCAAGGCACTCCAGACCCACGGTGCGATAATCAAGGACTCCAACACCTCCGACATCTCGATCAACGGCGAAAACGACAGTCGTTGGGATGATGCAGATATGAACACCTTGGCGGCGCTGACTGCTGCAGACTTCGAGGTTGTGGATCCGACGCCGATGATGGTCTCAGCCAACAGTTACGAGATTCGCTGAGCGTGTCAGTCCGTCGTTCGGCAATTCGCTAGCTGATCCCTCAGATCGGTCGCAGAACCGGTCCGTCCGGTGAATCCTCGACGGACCACCCAGCAGCTGTGATCTCGTCACGTAACTGGTCGGCGAGCGCCCAATCCTTGTTGGCTCGCGCCTCATCTCGTTGTGACGCCAAGGATGTGACAGCTTCTGGGACCTCGACTGTTTCGGTGTTCAGGGTCAATCCCACTGCACCGAGGATCTGCAACAAGGCACCGGCCTGCGGCGCAGCAGAGTCCACATCGCCATCATCGAGTAGCCGGTTGATGCGGCTGACCAGTCCGAAAATCTGTGCCGAGACTGCCGGGGTGTCCAGATCGTCGTCCATCGAGTCTCCGAAGGCTTGGAGCGCGTCACGATCCGGCTCGACAGCCACCACCGCGGGCCCGAGCGCGGTAAGGCGCCTGCCGAGGGCGTCCAAACGGTGAAGGGCGTTCTCTGCCGCGGTGATGGTCGACTCGGTCACCTCTACGGGCGAACGGTAATGAGAACCAAGCACCAACAGTCGATAGCTGCGGGGGTCATGGCGTTCGATCAGGTCGACAAGGGTCGTGAAGTTCCCGAGCGACTTCGACATCTTCTCACCGGCTACTTCAACGAAACCGTTGTGAACCCAGTGGTTCGCGAACTCCTTACCATCAGCGAGAGCTTGGGCACGTTCATTCTCATGGTGTGGGAATGCAAGGTCTTGACCACCGCCGTGAATATCGAAACCTTCGCCTAGGAGGTCGAGGCTCATCACAACACACTCCGTGTGCCATCCGGGGCGACCGTCCCCCCATGGTGAAGGCCACGATGGCTCACCGGGTTTGACGAACTTCCAAAGCGCGAAATCGGACGGGTGACGTTTCTGTTGACCCACTAGTTCTCGCTCGCCACCGCCAGCTAGGAGTTGGTCAAGGTCCTGATGGATCAACAATCCATAGGACTCGACCGACTGCACGGACATATAGATGCCGTCATTGCTCTGATAGGCAGCGCCCTTGTCGATCAGGTCAGAGATCAAGTCGATCATTTGTTCTACATATGTGGTCGCGTGTGGGTCCTTGTCTGGTCGCATGACACCGATCGCGTCGATCGCGTCGTACCAGACCCGCTCCCACTGATCGGTTACCTCGCTCCAGTGCCTGCCTTCTGCTTCGGCCAAGTTGATGATCTTGTCGTCGATGTCGGTGATGTTCGAGACATAGGTGACGTCAAGTCCGGACCAGATCAGATAGCGCCGCAAGATGTCGAACACCAGAGCAAAGCGTCCATGTCCCAAGTGCGGTGGGCCATAAACCGTTGGTCCGCACACATACATCGAGACCTGCCCCTCGGTCCTTTGCCTGAGCGGGCGAACCTCGCGCGAAGCAGTGTCGAAGAGCCTCATCATGGGCACGAACAATACCGGCGTCACGACGGGCATCGGACAATTCCAAGCGGGTCAACGGCATTGGCCAACCCAGGTGTAGGGATTCAGCGATTCACTCCGTAGCCTCAATGATGTGAAGTTCCGCTCGGTCAGGTCAGAGGGAGTCATTGCTGGCTCCATGTGTTTGACCCTCCCGGCATTCGCCGTTGCAATGGCACTTATCTTTGGCGCACCTGGACCGGTGTTGGTGTTGGCTGCACTCGCTGGAGGGGCGATCGGCGTGGCGTGGGCGAGAAAGAGTTGGGCGGAGTTACTCGACGAGGCCGTGGACCTGACTATCGAGCGCGACTCAGCCACGGCCGAACTCCTAGATGCTCACACGGACATGGCCTTCAGGGAACGACTCGATCAGTCATTGCGAGCGTCTTCAAATGAGTCCGCCACGATCGACCTGGTACTCCGTGCTGTGTCAGAAGTTCTACCCGAGACCGAGGTTTCGTTGCTGTTGAACCTGCCCGATGAAGCCCGAGTCGGTTGGAGTGTCAAACTCCGTGGAGGATCGGCCCAGGCCGCTGTTCCTGTCCCGGACAAGCCGGGTTGTCTTGCGTTCTCGAGCCTGTCGACGATCACGGCTGCGACCTCGCACGCTGTTGATTCCTGCGAACATCTCCGCAGCGATACTGACAACATGTCCTCGGTTTGTATTCCCCTCAGGCTGGGGGACCGCAGCTTGGGAGCAATCAACGCTCTCGGCGCACCCGGACAGCTTCCGAGTGCCGCCGCTATTGAGCGAGCGGAATGGGCGGTATCCCGCGGAGCAATCCGGATAGCCGAACAACGCCTGCAACGAGGACCCTCCTCCGCAGGAACCCCCGACCCAGTGACGGGCTTGCCCGGCCTTCCAGCACTGCGGCATCAACTCAAGGACCTCATCCGCACACTGATGCCGTTCTGTGTGTCGATCGTGTCCATCGATCAATACGAGGACATTCGATTGGGTCAGGGAGACGAAGCCGCTGAGATTGCTCTCGAGTTTCTTGCCGACGCAATGACCTCAACGCTTCGACCGGGCGACTTCATCTGCCGTATCGGTGGACCCGACTTCGGTGTTGTTCTCAAGGACTGCTCCGCTCGGCAGGCAACTGCAGTAATCGAGAGAATGCGAGAGTCACTCGCTCTCCTTCTCGCTCTCGAGAGCCAGACCGCGTTCACCTGCTCAGCAGGCATAGTCGAATCCCATCAGGCAACATCGTTGGACGAACTGCTCGACATGGCACATGACGCGATGCTCAAGGCATCGGCCGCTGGCGGCAACCGCGTCCTGTTGGCCTTCGAGGCCGACCATATGTGACCCTGTCGATTCGTTCGAATCAACCGAGCAGATCAGCTGGTTCATTTCCGCTGCGAAGTCGCTCCATCCGGTCAACAGCTACCCAACCGAGCTCGGGGTGAGGCAGGACCCAGAACTTGTTGGCGACGATTGCATCGACAATCGCTTCTGCCACCACTGCCGGTTCCGTTCCAGACTCGACACCTGCCCGGATCTGCTTGGCAAGTGACGATGTGACGGGGCCGAGTTGTTCATCGGAGATGTCGGCAACCAGGAGGGAATTCTTTGCCATGTCCGAGCGAACATTCCCTGGGCACACCACTGACGCACCCACATCGGGGCAAACCCTGTTGAGTTCGTGGCGCAGGGATTCCATCATGCCGACAACTGCGTGTTTGGTGGCGACATACGGTGCAAGCCCCGGAGTCGCCAGAATCCCGGCACCGGAAGAGATAGCAACCACATGTCCACGTGATCGGTCAATCATCCCCGGAACTGTGGTCCGCAACCCGTGAAGAACTCCCCAGAAGTTGACGTTCACCTGCAGTTCCCACTGCGCGAGTGGCACCTCCCATAGGAGTCCTGGCAGATACACACCAGCGTTCAGCACAACGATGTCGACCCCGCCCAATCCATCAGCGGCGGCAAGAAGCTCGCGGTGATGGGCTTCTTTGGAGACATCTCCCACAACCGTGGCGACCTCGATGTCCGAGAGTTCGCCCAACTCCTCAGCCACCTCCACAAGTCGCTCTTCGTCACGATCGGCCAGAATGAGCCGTGCTCCGTTCGCAGCGAGCTTTCTCGCTGTTGCGGAACCAATCGCCCCTGCTGCACCGGTGACCAGGGCAAGCGTTCCGTCAATCTCCATTGCTCCCCCTCATGTTCATGGGCACTGTCACGAAACCACTTCGATGGCCCATCACCGCGACAAGTAACTTGGATCACAGTATGTCTGCAGAACCGCCCCTCGCCCGACCAACTAGATCGGTCCCTCCCAAGCCTTCGCTGGACGGGATCGAGGACAAGTGGACACAAGTATGGGTAGACAACGATACCTACGCGTTCGATCGCAGCGCCGAACGGACCGATGTGTTCTCGATCGACACACCTCCCCCCACGGCATCGGGTTCGCTCCACGTTGGGCACGTTTTCAGCTACACACACACCGACACGCTCGCCCGGTTCCAGCGGATGCGCGGCAAGGCGGTTTTCTATCCGATCGGCTGGGACGACAATGGCCTACCTACCGAACGTCGGGTCGAGAACTACTACGGGGTTCTATGTGACTCGACTCTTCCCTACGACGCGGACTTCACACCGGCCGAGAATCCGCCCTCGAAGCGTCACGAGTTCACCGCCATCTCGCGACAGAACTTCATCGAGTTGTGTGAACAGCTGTTGGTGGTCGACGAGCAGGCTTTCGAGGATGTGTTCAAACGTCTCGGATTGTCGATCGATTGGAGTCTTCAGTACACGACCATCAGCGCATCGACCCGTCGGATCTCTCAAAGGGCATTCCTGCGCAATCTGGCCCGAGGTGAGGCGTACTCGGCCGAAGCACCTTCGCTTTGGGACGTCACTTTCCAGACCGCCGTCGCACAAGCCGAATTAGAGGACCGCGACCGGCCCGGTGCTTATCACAAGATCTCGTTCGCCCGGCCCGACGGTGGGCACGTCTTGATCGACACCACCCGACCCGAGTTGATCGTCAGTTGCGTCGCGCTCGTCGCACATCCAGATGATGAGCGGTATCAGCCGCTGTTCGGTTCAACAGTCACCACACCGATCTTCGGCGTGGAGGTTCCCGTCGTCGCGCATCACCTTGCCGAACCTGACAAGGGAACCGGTATTGCGATGGTCTGCACCTTCGGCGACACCACCGACGTGACGTGGTGGCGTGAACTCGACCTGCCGGCCCGGGCCGTCATCGAGCGCGACGGCCGGTTCAGCGAAGAGACACCTGCTTGGCTTCAAACAGAGTCCGGCCAAGCGGCCTATACGCGCATCGCTCGCAAGGGTGCCGGTGGAGCCAGAGAACAGATGGTCGATCTGTTGCGAACGTCTGGAGACCTCCACGGCGACCCGCGTCCGATCAACCACCCCGTCAAGTTCTACGAGCGCGGCGACAAACCACTCGAAATCGTCACGTCGCGACAGTGGTACATCCGAAACGGCGGGCGCTCCGCCGAACTGCGTGACCAACTCATCGAACGTGGCGGCGAATTGCAGTGGCACCCGGGGTACATGCAACACCGTTATGACAACTGGGTGTCAGGCCTGAACGGCGACTGGCTCATTTCGCGTCAGCGCTACTTCGGTGTGCCATTCCCGATCTGGTATCCGCTCGACAGCGACGGGCGCCCCGATTACGACAACCCGATCGCAGCCGATGAGGCCTCACTTCCGGTGGATCCCCAGATCGATTGTCCGCCCGGGTTCACCGAGGGCCAGCGTGGAGAACCCGGAGGGTTCATCGGCGACCCAGACGTCATGGACACCTGGGCGACGTCCTCCCTGACCCCTCAGATCGCGACCCGATGGGAAGAGGGCGACGGTCTCTTCGAGCGGGCATTCCCAATGGACGTGCGACCTCAGGGACACGACATCATCCGAACCTGGTTGTTCGCGACCATGGTTCGGAGCCACTACGAACACGGCAGTGCCCCTTGGCGAAACGCTGCTTTGTCTGGGTGGATCCTGGACCCTGACCGCAAGAAGATGTCCAAGTCCAAGGGCAACGTGGTCGTCCCCACCCATCTGCTGGAGCAACACGGTTCGGATGCCGTTCGCTACTGGGCTGCATGTGCTCGACCAGGCACCGACACCACCTTCGACGAGGGGCAGATGAAGGTCGGCCGTCGACTGTCGATCAAATTGCTCAACGCCTCGAAGTTCGCCCTGTCGTTTGGTTTCGACCGCGATGGCAATCGGGTTGGAGACAGTGGCTCTGCGCTCGATCCATCACTGGTCACCACTGCGCTCGACCGCTCGATGATCGCCGGACTATCGAAACTGGTCCAAGAGGCGACAGCAGCATTCGATGCCTTTGACTATGCAAGGGCATTGGAACGCACCGAGGCGTTCTTCTGGCACTTCTGCGACGACTACCTGGAGTTGGTCAAGAGCCGGGCATACGGCGAATCCGAGGGAGACTCCTCAGCAGGAACCACCTCCGCTCGAACAGCACTGTCAATTGCGCTGGGTACCCTGCACAGGCTGTTCGCCCCGTTCCTACCGTTCACCACCGAAGAGGTCTGGTCGTGGTGGATGGATGGCTCGGTCCACAACACGCCATGGCCCACCATTGACGAATTCGCTGGAGCTGGCTCGGGCGACACTGCTGCGCTCGGCGTGGCGTCCGAAGTGCTCTCAGCAATCCGTGGAGCGAAATCTGCGGCCAAGGTCGGGATGGGTGCTGATGTCGCGTCAGCGACCGTGTCAGATACCGAGGAACGACTGGCATTGTTCGAATCGGTGCGCGCCGACGTTCAGGCGGCTGGCAAGGTAGTTGAATTACGAACAAAATTTGGCGAATCATTCTCGGTCTCAACTGAGTTCGAATAACGTCAGATCCCTGAATTACAGGGAGACTGTGCGTAGAATTCCGACGTGGCTCGACGCTTGAGACGACGTTTACGGGAACTCGAAGAAATCACTATCCAGGCACAAAACGCTGCAGCAGCCAGCGCCGCCGCGATCAGTGATGAACGGACACTGGCGGTGGAACGCGAGAACGCTCTGAAGGCGCAGGCCGAGCGCGACACGCAGACCATCCGCCAAGCGTTCGATGATGCGCTCGAACGCGCCGGAGTGGTCCTGTTCCAACAGAGCACCAAGGGCAACGACTGCTTCTACGTGTCCACCTCGATGCGCTCAGTACTCGGCTGGTCACCTCCGAGCTTTCTGCGTCCCGGTGCACTTCGCGGAATAGTCCACCCCGACGATCTCCGAGCGTTCGACAAGTTCATGGCCCCGGCGGCTCCGGACAGCGACGCCGCCGGATCGGACAAGGCCACCAGCAACAAACCAGACTCAGAACTGATCGACCTCACGTCAGGCGACGCTGTCACAGCTACACCCTTGGCTAGTTCTGTCGAGGACCTCGGTGAGTTGGATCTCTCCGATATGACCGCTCCGTGCAAAAGGCCCGAGGCCATCATCAGGCTGCGGTCGGCTGACGGCACGTGGGTCAGGCTCGCGCTTCGTCCCGATGATGCTGACGCCTCAGAGCCGAGGACCGGAGCAGCAGGCGCGCTGATCACGGTCGAACAAGCGGTGTCTAGCGTCGCCGTCTCCGAATGGTTCACCAAGCTCGTTCAGAACGACCCGGCTGGTTGCCTGATTCTCGAGTTCATCGACGCCGCCGATCCATTCTCGCTGGTGATCCGCGCAACCAACGCTGCTGCACGACAGATCTTCAATCTCGACGAGGAGTTCGACCGCGATCTGGCGCTCGATGACCTGCTCGCCGGCTCATCAGCTCAGCTCGTCCGATCCGCAGTATTCGATGTGTACCACACGGGTGAAACAATCACCGCTGAGCGCCTGTCGTTCACCGAGATCCCCGGCATCCACTTGGACATGCGTGTCATCCGCTTGGACGATGGAGCAGTCGGGGTCACCTTCAAGGACGTCACCTCGATCGTGGCGATCGAGAACAGGCTGCGCAAGCAGGCGTCCCACGATGCACTCACTGGCCTGCCCTCTAGGTCCCTGCTCGAAGAGCGCTTGGATCTTGCCGCAGCGAAGGCTTCACAGACTTCGCCGATCGCGGTCATCTTGGTCGACATCGTCGGTCTGAGCGCCATCAACGAGAACTATGGGCTGAACCATGGCGATGAGCTCCTCAAGAAGGTCGGTGATCGCCTCGTGCGGGAGGTCCGGGGGATCTCCGTGGTCGCCCGCTTCGGTGATGACGAGTTCGCTCTGGTCACGTCAACGTGTTGCTCAGCCGCAGAGGCTATTGCAGTAGCGGACTCTGCTGCTGCTGAGCTCGCTCACCCGTTCGACATACGTGGACACCTTGTTGATGTGAACTTCTCCATTGGAATGGCGGTCGCACCTGATCATGGATATGACGCCCGCTCATTGTTACGAGACGCGTCAGCTGCGCTGAGGGACGCGAAGGATTCCGATGGCGCAGTCGTCGTATTCCAGAAGGTCGGCGATTCCGAATCTATTCGTCGCCTCGCTGTACTCAACGAGTTGCGTGAGAGCCTCGACAACAATCAGTTGGAGCTCCGCTTCATCCCTCAACTCGACCTGCGAACCGGCCGGGTGCGCAAGGTGGAAGCTGTTCCTCGCTGGAGCAACGACAACGATCCGTCCAGAATGTCGGTCGAGTTACTCGAACTCGCTGAGCAGTCCGCTCTGATCCAACCACTCACCCGGTGGTTGTTGACCGAAGCGGCTCGTGCCTCACGTGAGATGCGACAGTTCCAACAGGATGCCCACGGCTTCCATGACCCGATCATCGTTTCGTTGAACCTTTCGAGCCGCAACCTGTTCGATCCAGATCTAGAGACGTTCATCGAGTTGATGGCCCGTTCGGGCGAGATCGCTCCCGGTCAGATCGAACTGGAAGTGAATGAACCAGGTCTGATGGATGACCCCTCAGCTTCCCAGGAGATCCTGGAAAGACTCACTGCTCAGGGAATCAGCTTCGTTGTCGATCAGTTCGGAACCGGGTACACGTCACTCGCGACGATGCGACACTTGGCTGTGCGCGGCTTGAAGATCGACAGGTCCTACTTGGTCAGCATCGCTGCGGTCCCCTCAGATGCAGCGGTGATTCGTTCAACGATCGAACTATCACACGAGCTCGGACTGTTCGCCGCAGCAACCGGTGTCACTGATCAGGACGTGCTGTCCTTGCTCGTCGAGTTCGGGTGCGACTTCGCTCAGGGGCCATTCCTATCTGAGGCAGTCCCGCTGTCCATGCTCGCGGAGCGAGTTGCCAGGATTGAGAGCACCGCTCGGGCGTGGCTGGGCGCAGACCTGACCATCTGAACAATCTTCCAACAACGTGAAGGGGCCCCGCCTAGGCGGGGCCCCTTCACGTTGTAATAAATCCGTCTATCGGATCAGATCTTACGATCTGGGTCGACAACTCCGAGGCCCTTGTTCTCGGGAACGTTGATGACGCTGTCCTTGGGGCACGAGAAGCCTTCGCCATCATCGTCCTTGCTGTCGATTTCTGGGAAGAGGCGCACGAACTTGGAGTCCTTGACCTCCAACAGCATCGAGCAGGGGCTCGCTTTGGCGGTGGCTGCCGGCTCCGGATTCTGGGCTCCGTGTAGACCGCCGCCTGTCCAGTTGTCCACTGCGGCTGCTTCCTTGAGGATGCAGTCTCGGGTCAACTCGCCACCGTTGGCCTTACCGCACGCATTGGCAGCCGTGACGAACAGCAGCCATGCCGAGGTGCTCTGAATTCCGAGACCACCTATATCGCCACCCTTGTTGTACTTCTCGTTGACCTCGAGGTACTTCTTGGTCCCGGGCCACTTATCAGCTTCCTCGAGCGGGTGATAGGTCATCCGGATGACCGAGCCTTCGGCCGCTGGTTCGGCGGACAGGATCTTGTCGTACATGTTGGTCTCGACGATCGGACGACCCTTCCAGTTCTGCTGGTTCAGGCCCGTGATCGTGCCGACGAGCATCTCTGCCTCACCTACGAACGTGAAGCTGGTGGCCTTGGTCTCAAGGAACTTCTGCACATACGGCGTGAAGTCTGTTATGCCAGCGGGCGGGATAAGCACGTTGCCAGCGTTGGTCATGCCAACAGACTTGGCAGCTGCCGCATACTTCCGAGCTTGTGGCTTCAGCGAGGGCAGATCAGCTTCGAACATTGCCCACGACTTGGCATCGTCTGGGAACAGCTTCGCGAACGCTTGCATGTAACCAGTACCGATTGAGGTGGCCGGATTTGGAATCGGTTGGATTTGACCGTTGGAGTCTGTCTTTTCGGGTGACACCGCGAATCCAGGGATATCGATCATCCCGCACTTGTGGAAGTCGCTGCCCTCCTTACCGGAGAATTCCAAGGAGTCCTGCACGAGGCCGCCGCCGACCATGGCGAAGGCGTCATTGCAGGCCGTGGTCATGGCGGGTTCTACCTGGAATAGTCCGGCATCCATGTCGACAATCTCGATCGGCAGTCCGCCTACTCCACCTTGGTCGTTACACCAACCCGCGAACGCTACTGAGGCGTCATAGAGAACCTTGTTGAGCCCGGGCTTGATCTGAGCTGATCGGTCATTGGCTACCGCTAGGTACAGCTTGTCAGCTCCCTTGCCCGCCTCGTCGGCGTTGACCTTGAAGTTCCCGTCCCCGCACAGGTCTGTGAGATCCCCCCATGCCGACTCCGACGAGGACGCCGCCGCTTCGGTCGTCGTGGACCCCTCTTCTCCTTTGCCTGGCTCAGCATTTCCGCCAGAGGCGCCACAAGCGCTCGCCAAAACCGCCATCGCGGCTACGAGCGTCAAGAACGTTCGCTTCATCTATTTCCCCCTACATAAGTGCATCGCTGATTTTGGGTCGTCCCACTCTACAGAATCCAAGCGAGGGGCCACGACCTAATCGGAAACAACTACTCCGCGGGCCCAGTTGTAATCAGGCTTGCCGTTGGGTCCACGCTGCACTTCGGACACGAAGTGGATCACCTTCGGGCACTTGTAGCCTGCAAGATTGTGTCGACAATGATCTCTCAAACTGCCTTCGACCTCTGATCCGCTTTGCTGGTCTCCAGTGAGTGCCACGACGGCATGAACGGCTGCTCCCCACTTCTCGTCGGGAACTCCCACAACGTTCGCGTCTGCCACCAGCGGGTGGAGTTTGAGGACCTCCTCCACTTCTTCGGGGTAGACCTTCTCACCCGCAGTATTGATGCATGCAGAGCCACGTCCAAGTAGGCGGATGGTCCCGTCTGATTCCACGGTTGCAAAGTCTCCGGGCACAGACCAGGTCTCGCCCTCGAAGGTTCTGAATGTCTGAGCCGATTTGTCCACATCGTTGTGGTAGCCGAGCGGGATAGCACCCCTAACTGCGAGCAGTCCTCGTTCGCCCGAACCGGGTACCACCCGCTTACCCTCCTCGTTGAACACTGCGGAGTTTGGCCCGAGTGTGAAACTCGCGGTCGCCGCCGCCGCCCCTGGGCGGGATACAGACATGGCAAACCCGACTCCTTCGGATGACCCGAGGGAGTCTGCAAGTATGGCTGCGGTCCATCTGTGTAGCGCTTCTTTGGATTCCCTCGACCACATGACTCCAGAGGACAGAATCACCTTGAGTGAAGACAGGTCATATGGGTCGCCCTGACGTTCGGCGTCGTCGAGCGCCTCGAGCATTGGTCTGGCGAAAGCATCACCGACGATCGTCAACTGTG
>JAGQSZ010000365.1 GCA_020439285.1 Microthrixaceae bacterium | reverse complement strand
CCGGGTGGGGTTGGTTCTTCTGTGTTGGGTGTGGGTAGTTTGGGGGGGGTTGTGGGGAAGCGCTGTGAGTTTTCGCGGGTGTGGGCTCGTGAGGATGGCCAGTTCGAGGCTGAGTTTTCGGTGTTGCCGGTGGCGTTTCGGTCTGGTGATGGGTTTGAGTTGATTGATTCGTCGGTTGGTGTTGATTGGTGGCGTCCTGGTTGGTTGCGTTCTGGGGCTAATTCGTGGGGGGTGGCGTTTGGTTCTTCGGTGTTGGGTGTGGAGTTGACGACTGGTTCTGGTCGGAGGTTGTTGTCTCGGCCGGTGTCTTTTGGTGGTGTGGGTCCGGTTGGGGTTGTTGTTCCGGAGGTTGATCCGGTTGATGATTCGGTGGTGTGGTATCGCCAGGTGTGGGATGGCGTGGATTTGCGTTACACGGTGACTCCGGTGGCTTTGCGTGAGGATGTTGTGTTGACGAAACGTCCGGTGGGTCCAGCGGTGGTGGAGTTCGAGGTTGTTGGTGCGGAGTTGGAGTCGGTGTGGCGGTCTTCGGTTGGGGGGCCTGTCGGTGACATCGGTGATGTTGGGGGTGTTGGTGTTCCGGGGGTTCGTGAGGTGTTGGCTGGGTGGGCTTACCCTTGGATTGTGGACACCTGAGTTAGCGGGATCGGGAGGTTCCGGTGAAAGGTGTTGTTATGTCAAAGAGGCGGAAGTTCACGCCGGAGTATCGGCGGGAGGCAGCGAGGCTGGTGATCGACACGGATCGTCCGATTGCTGTGGTCGCTCGTGAGATTGGGGTTGGTGAGCAACTCCTTGGGAGGTGGGTCCGGTTGGAACGCGAACGTGAGTCCGGTGAACCGGCTGGCGAGTTGGATGTGGATGAGCGTGCCGAGTTGAAGGAGTTACGCCGGCAGGTCCACGAGCTTCGCAAGGACAACGAGTTCTTGGGAAAAGCGGCCGCCTTCTTCGCTGCGAAGCAACAACCACGGAACGGTTTGAGCTGATGGAAGCGGAGAAGGCGAATTACGAGGTCATCCGGATGGCACGACTGTTGGGTGTGTCGCGGTCGGGGTTCTACCGGTGGCGTAGCGCGAAGAATGCTGATCCGGGTCCGCGGGCGGTTCGTCGTGAGGAGATCGACCGGCGGGTCAGGGAATCACACGAGGCGTCGAATGAGACCTACGGGTCACCCAGAGTCACAGCAGACCTTGTTGAGGACGGCTACAAGGTTGATCGCAAGACTGTTGCCGCGTCGATGCGTCGCCAAGGCCTGGAGGGGATCTCGCCTTCGATGTTCACACCTGTGACAACGATCCCGGGTACATCGACACATGACATCGGGGATCTGGTCAACCGGAAATGGGACCAGGGTGAACTTGATGCCGTTTGGATCTCCGACATCACATACTTACGTACTGGTGAGGGCTGGTTGTTCCTCTGCGCGGTCCGAGATGGGCACTCGCGCAGGGTGTTGGGCTGGGCTATGGATTCCCGCCAGGATGCCGACCTTGTTGAGCGTGCTCTGCGGATGGCTCACACTCTTCGTGGCGTCCCAGCGCATCGGATCGTGTTCCATGCGGACAAAGGTTGCCAATTCACAAGCGCCCAGCTCTACCAGGCCGCTGAGGAACTCAACATCGGACAGTCAGTGGGCCGAACTGGGGTGTGTTTCGACAACGCGATGTCTGAATCGTTCTGGGCGACTCTCAAAGTCGAGTTCTACAACCGGCGAACCTGGCCCACGCGGGCTGAGGCACGAACAGAGGTAGCTCGCTGGATCGAGACCTTCTACAACCGTCAACGTCGCCACTCAGCACTCGGATACCAGAACCCAGTCGCGTTCGAACAGTCCAAATCACTTGTGACCACAACAATCATGGAAGAAATCGCGCAAGCCGCGTGAAAAACCCGTGTCCACAACTTGCGGGCAAGCCCACAAGCCCGACTGGATAACAGTCGGACTATTCAGAGTGACCTCGGGAGCGGGGCGCCCCGAGGTCACTTG
>JAGQSZ010000364.1 GCA_020439285.1 Microthrixaceae bacterium | reverse complement strand
CGTATCTGTCGTGGCAGGTCGAGCGTTCGCTCGGACAGACATTCCGTTTTGTTGAACTCGCAAACGATGTCAACGAGCACATGCCCGACTACGTGGTGCGGCGTGTTCAGTCACTGTTGAACGATCAGCGCAAGTCGGTCAACGGTTCACGAATCCTGGTGTTCGGTTTCGCCTACAAGGCCAACACGAGCGACGCCCGTGAGACACCTTCGCGTCCAATCGTCGAGAAGCTCTCTCTGCTCGGAGCCCAGATCTACCTGGTCGATCCGCACCTCTCGGACGCCCAGTTCCCAGCCGAGGCCAACCGGGTGGACGGCACCGCGGACGATATGGCGGCTGCTGACCTTGCTCTGTATCTGGTCGACCACGATGCGTTCGACACCGAGGCGATCGGGGCAGCTGGAGTCACTGTGCTGGATTGCCGCCGGGCGTTGAAGGGCCCCGAGGTCCACTACCTGTGACACCCGAAGCGTCAACAACATCAACACTCTCGGGTCCCGAATCGTCTGGGGTAAAGGGCGCTGTTTCTGCTGCCAAACGGTTGGCAGTTCCAGTGGCTCGCAATGCCGTGAAAGGCGCTGCCGTTGGCGTGGATGCCACCGCCGCAGCGACGAAGAAGCTTCGCCGCACACCCACAGATCCGGGGATCACGATCTTGATCTACCACCGGGTGGGTGCCGGCAACGGTGGCCAAATGGACGTGACCCCCGAACTGTTCGATCAGCAACTCACCTGGTTGAAAGCAAACACTCGTGTGTTGACGCTCGACGACGCGGTCACCGAGTTGGCGGGCGGCGGGGTCGTGTCGACTGACGCCTCCCGGCCCGGCGTCGTGTTGACCTTCGATGACGGGACCACGGACTGGGTCGATCACGTCCTACCTGCGCTGACTCGTCACGGCGTGCCGGCGACGTTCTACGTGGCGACATCGTTCATCGACGAACAACTCCCCTTCCCCGGCGACGGCGTCCCGCTCACCTGGACGGGAGTCACCGAACTCGCGAGTTCCGAACTGGTCACCATCGGTTCGCACACTCACCGGCACATGCTCTTGGACCGACTCGACCCGGCGTCGCTGAACGACGAACTGGATCGTTCCATCGAGATGCTCGCCAGCCACTTGGGCGGAGCGAGCATCGACCACTTCGCGTACCCGAAAGCGGTTGCGGGGTCACCCGAGGCGGAGTCCGCCGTCAAGGCCAGGTTCCGCAGCGCGGTTCTCGCTGGCACCCGGGCGAATCACCGTGGCGTCGATCTGCATCGGCTGCATCGATCACCGATCCAGGCATCAGATGGCATGGGATGGTTCAAGCGCAAGGCGTTGGGCGGAATGCGGTTCGAGGACGATCTGCGTCAGTGGGCGAACCGTGCCCGATACCGGGGTCTGAGTTCGTGAGCCGCGACTTCGCCAACGTTGGGCCCAAAGGCTCTCGGCCTCGTCTGATCCACTTGACGACCGCCGACATCAGCTTGGAGTTGCTGTTGGGGCCACAGCTCTCGGCGTTCATCGATGCCGGTTATGAGGTGATCGGCATGTCGGCTCCGGGGCCCTTCGTTCCGGCGATCGAGGCGCGTGGCGTGACACACGTTCCGTTGGCGAACGCGACACGGTCGATGGCTCCGCACAAGGATCTGTTGGCGATCGGTGAGCTCACCAAGGCGTTCAAGGAACTCGAGCCCGACATCGTTCATACCCATAACCCCAAGCCCGGTCTCTATGGTCGCATCGCTGCCCGTGCGGCTCGGGTGCCGGTGATCGTGAACACGGTCCATGGCTTGTATGCACAGCCGGAGGATCGTCTTCGTAAACGGCTGCCGATCTACACGCTAGAGCGGATCGCTTCGACCTGTTCGCACGCAGAACTGGTCCAAAACGAGGAGGACTTGGAGACCTTGGCGTCGGTGTTGCGTGTCCCCCGGTCCAAGTTGGCGCTGTTGGGTAACGGGGTTGACCTAGGTCGGTTCAACACTGATGGCGCGGCTGACAAGCGG
>JAGQSZ010000363.1 GCA_020439285.1 Microthrixaceae bacterium | reverse complement strand
ACGACGCTCTTCCTTCTGCGAACCCTCCAAACGCGAGTGGGTCGAGGAGGTCGAGGACTACCGACATGGTTCGGCGTTCCACGTCGTAGTTGATAACGGTCTAGTCGTTGGAGCGATGAGAACAGTCGTTGGCCCCATCAACGACATTCCCCTCGGCCGGATGCCTATTCACACTGTCCCTCGATCGATGGTCACCTGTGAATTCGGTTCCCTCGCCGTTGAAAAGCAGTTCCGTGGACTCGGCATCACCAACGCAGTCCATCGCCAAGCAGCACATTTCACGTATCTCAGCGAGGCTGAGTCATTCGCAATGGCCGTCGAACCATGGTTCCTCGACGTCTACCGAGACCTGTATGGGATACCAATGGTCATGATCTCGGACCCGGTCTATTACATGGGATCAGAGACAGTTGCCGGCCTCGTATTCCTCGATCAGATGATTTCTGTGTTCATAAGGGAACGGCCGAACGTCCTGAAGTGGATCACCGAGGGACTTGACAACGAAATATGGATGCCCGAGACCTTGGGACTGACAGGACTCTGAACTTCCAAGTTGAGGCTCAACCTCGCTTGAGAACCAGCATCACGTCGACGCCTTCTACTTCCCCGCCGTAGCACCGCTTTGATTTGACCACAGAGAACCCCGCCGATTCGGCCTCACTGGTCAAGGTTTCTAGCGAAGCCGGGTCATAAACGGAATTGGATTCGAACATCCAAATCACCATGTTCATCAACAGAACTGCGACCAGTCGCGGAGGGAACGCACGCCACAGCGGGACCTGATTCAGGTGTTGCTTGGCCAGCGGCCCGATACCGGCTTGGTCCGTGGTGACAACCACTGCGCTGCCGCCGGGGCGGATCACCCTGGCTAAGCCTCCCCAGAAGCGCTCCCGGTCTTCCGGTTGCATGGTGTAAAGCACGTTCACGCTGATAGCGGAATCTACCGAGGCCGGCGAACGCTCCTGCATCCAGTCGAGCAGAGACGTATTCACGAACCTCGCGCGGCTGTCTTGGCGCAGCTTGCGTTTGGCCGTCTTCAACATCTGTGGCGAAGAGTCCACTCCAATGAGTTCTGCCGGCAGATCTCCAGAAGTTGCCACGATGCGGTTCAAGCAATTGCCCGTGCCGCACCCGAGGTCGACTACGACGGCACCCTCGGCAACCTCGAGATGATCGACGGATTCAGCGATCAACTCGGCGTATGGCTGCAGCTTGAGCAATCCGTCGTAGACCCGACTGTAAGCCGACCAGAACAACAATTGAGTTCGGTTTTGTGCCATTGCAACTACCTCGGCTGCGTCAGTGGTAGGTCCATCACTGTACGTGGTTGATCAACGCCCTTCGGGGATGCTCAACACTCAGGTCCCAAAATCCTTGAGTCAGGCCGGTTCCGGCCGAAATATGAATCACGCTCCAAGAAAGCTGTACCGAGACGTGACACAGTTCAAGAAATTCATAGTCGCCGGCAGCATCTGGATGGCCGTCGGGCTAATCCTCCCAGACATCCGCGGTGTCAACTACGTGCTGGGAGCCATCCTCTGCCTGGTTTTCATGTGGAGGAACACCAGGGACCTGCAAGACGATGCACGGTCAGTGGCCCGCGTGCTCGTACTCGCAGGAGGCCTCTCCCTCGCTGGAGTGATTGGAAGAGTTATTCACGGTGCCATCGTCGGACAAGAGTTCCCCTTCCCATCTCCCGCAGACGCATTGACCCTGCTCACTTATCCAGTATTCATCTTCGCGATTCTTCGGATAGTCAAACAGCGTGTCGGATACATCACCATTGACCTCACCATCGATGCTCTGGTTGCCGGCGCTGCCGCAGCGGTCGTTCAGTGGACCCTTCTGATTCGCCCAATCCTGCAAATGACCAAGATGTCCAACTCGGACAAGGTCTTGCACGTCACATACGGGCTGATGGGTCTTGCTCTGTTCATGGCTGCGATCTGCCTCCTCGTCGCCGGTAGCCACCGATCGACGAGCAACAGACTGCTCGGTGCAGCGTTGGCCCTCGTGTTC
>JAGQSZ010000362.1 GCA_020439285.1 Microthrixaceae bacterium | reverse complement strand
CCGACCGCGCTGGCGCTGTTCGCCCACGAGCGCCTGGCCTGCGCCGCGCTGCTCTACGGCTACCTGATCGACGTCGACGGCGCGACCGACGTCGCGCGGGCCGCGACCCAGTTCTTCTTCGCGACCCCGCCGGTGACGCTCGACGAGCTGCCCGGCGACCGCCCGGTGCTGGTGGTGCGGGCCGGCCGCGACGACACCCCGGGCCTCGACCTCGCGCTGCAGCGCTTCGTCGCCGCGGCGCAGGCGCGCGGCCTGCCGGTCACGGTGCGCGACCACCCGACGGCGCCGCACGCCTTCGACCTGCGCGACGACAGCGCCGAGACCCACGCGGTGATCGACGACGTCCTGGCGTTCGTCGCCGACCGCCTGGGCGCGGCTCACGGCTCCTGAAAGATCCGCGGGCCGTCGGGCAGCCCGACCGGCGAGTGCGCCGCCAGGTAGCTGACCAGCAGATCGAGGTCGATGCCGGCGCCGACGGTGTCGGTGGCGCCCGCCATGCTCGGCGTCGTCCCGGGGTCGCCGACGATCGAGTTGACGGTCACCCGGTAGCTCTGGGTCGCCTCGACCGCGGCGCCGCCGAGGACGATGTCGGCCGGCGTCACCCGCGCGCCCGGCGCGGCGCTCGCGTGCCAGGTGTAGGTCAGGCCGGCCACTTGCAGCGGCGCGGTCGCGCTCCAGTGGTCGAGGGCGAGCGCCAGGTCGGCGCCGGACAGCGTCACCGTCGACACCAGGTTCGAGAACGGCTGGACCGCGAAGGCCTCGCCGTAGGTGACCTGGCCGTCGACGGCCTCCGGCGGCGACGCCGCGTAGGTCAGCGCCGCGCGGACCCCGCCACGGTTCATCAGCGCGGCCTGGGCGCCGGTGCTGGTCGCGGTGGCCTCGAGCATGGCGTCGGCGATCACGTCGCCCATCGGCAGCTCGCCGGCCAGGGTCTGGCCGGTGCCGATCGTCGTCGTGATCGTGGCGACGACCTGATCGCGGCGGGGGGCGACCAGCGCGTCGTAGTGGTCGACCACGGCGGCGACGGCGGCGTCGGGCGCCTTGGCGGTGGTGACCGTGGCGTTGTGGAGCGAGGCGGCGAGGACGACGCCGGTGGCGCGGTCGATCGTGAGGGTCGCGTCGGTGAGCAGCTGCCCCGCCGAGCCCGCGCTGGTCACGACGACGTTGCCGAGGCGACAGGCGTAGGCGTCGTTGGTGCGGCCGCCGACGATCATCGCGACCTCGCCGTCGAGCGCGGTGGCGAGGGTGACGATCGGGCCGGCGAGGCCGTCGCAGTCGTCGGGGCCACCGGCGTGGACGCCACCGGCGTGGACCAGCACGACGATGACCTGGGCGCCGGCGTCGCGCAGCCCGGGCAGCACGGCCTGCACGGTCTCGAGCTCGTCGGCGAACGCCAGCTCCGGGATCCCCGAGGCCAGCGTCGTCGCCGGCGTGTCCTCGGACGCCAGCCCGACGAAGCCGACCACGACGCCGTCGATCGTGCGCAGCGCGGTGGCCGGGAAGATGCCCTCGCCGGTCGTGGTGTCGACCACGTTGGCGGCCAGGTACTGGAAGCTGGCGCCGTCGAAGGTCTGGCCGGGCGTGCAGCCGTCGACCGGGTGACAGCCGCCGTGCTGCATCCGCTGCAGCTCGGCGGTGCCCTCGTCGAACTCGTGGCTGCCGACCGCGGCGAGGTCCAGGCCCATCACGTTCATCGCCTCGATCGTCGGCTCGTCGTGGAACAGCGCGGAGATCAGCGGGCTGGCGCCGATCAGATCGCCCGCCGAGACCACGACGGTGTGGTCGGTGCGCCGCCGCGCGACCTCGCCCGCGAGGTAGGCGACGCCGCCGCGGCCGTCGGCTGACGGGGTCAGCGCGCCGCCCAGATCGTTGAACGCCAGGACGTGCACGGTCGCCGGGCCGTCGGCGGCGTCGAGCTGGGCGTCCTCGAGCTGGGCGTCCGGTGAACCGGACGAGCCGCCGCAGGCGACGGGCCCGAGCAACGCGACGACGCCGGCGACCCTCGACCACGCACCGGTGAGCTTCATGGCCATAGTGGACC
>JAGQSZ010000361.1 GCA_020439285.1 Microthrixaceae bacterium | reverse complement strand
GTACTCGGGAAGCTTCAGGACGCGGTAGCCGTGGTCGGACTTCGGCAACGGCTTGCGCTTGCCGTCCTTGGTGACCGTGCCGCTGATCGTCACCTCGGCGGGTCGGGTCTTGTCGTCCAGGTGCTCGATGTCGTCCCAGCGGATCGCCAGTACCTCCCCGGTGCGCTCGGCGGTCGCCAACAACAGGGCGACCACCGTTGTCATGTCCACGCCGCGTTTCGGTCCGCCCTTGCCCGCACGGGCGTTCTGCCAGTCGATGGTGCGCTGCATGAGCACTTGGGTGTCGGTGTGGGTCAGCGTCCGCTTGTCGGACACGCTGCGGGGCAGCTTCTTGGTCTCACGCACGGGGTTGTACTCCATCAGGTTCCACCGCACGCCGAGGGCGCAGGACTGCATCAGCACTGTGCGAACGTGGCGCTTGCGTGAGGTCACCGAATCCAGGTAGGTGTCCATGCGCTGGGTGTTGAGTTCCCGCAGCGTCACCTCGCCCAGTCCAGGTTTGATGATCTTCTCGGCGGCTTCCTTGTAGCGGTCGATGGTGTCGCCGTCCAGGGTGCCTGGCGTGTGCTCTACGGCGTCGTCGGGGCGGCGTTGGTCTTCCAGGGACGCCAGCCAGCGGTCGAGCAGCGCGGCGTACGGGGACTCGGCGGTGAGTTCTTCCGCTGCGCCGACGCGGCGTGCCTGGAGCTTCTTCTTGAGCCTCGCCTTCGCCTTGGCGGGGGTGTCGTCGGTCGCCGTGACGGGGCGGGTCACCCCGTCGGCGTCGCGGTAGCGGGTCTCCGCCAGCCACTTGCCGCTCTTCGTTGGGCGCGGGTCGTTGATGTCTCCGTAGGTGCCGATGTCCAGGCGCGGTCTGCCTGCCATGTCCTAGACCTTCTTCTTCCATACCCACTCGGGACGGGCGCGCCGACGGAAGGTCTCGCGCTCGTAGTCGTCCACAGCCTCGGGGTCGATCATCGAGGGCTCCTCGCCGATCATCCAGAGCCAGATGTCCCGCGCCGACGCGGGGATACACGCTGACAGCATGGTCTCCTCGTCGGGGTCGTCTGGATGCGGTGTGAGCAGCGTCGCGGGGGACACGTTGAAGACGATGGCGAGAGCCGTGAGCTGATCAACAGTGACACCCCTCCGACCCTTTTCGATGTCGGTCACCCCGCTCGGTGACATCGGCACCTGTATGTCACGGAGATTCTGCACAACGTCGCGGATCGTCATCCCTGCGCCTGTCCGCAGCCTGCGGACGTTCGCGCCGACCACCGCCGAGGTGTGCTTCTCGGATTCCGGTTCCATCTGTCCGCCATATCTGCTGCTCTGAACTCCAATAGTCCCATTCTGTGCGAGAGGGCTTCACAAATCCTACAGCGCGAGGTATGATTCTGTCTAACAGAACAAACTCACTCGACTGAGAGAACAGAAAATGCCCGTCACGAAGACCAAGAAGGGAAGCGCCGCCCCCAACAAGAAGCGGCTGCACCCGCCGACGCCCGCCGAGGCGCTGGAACGGCTGATGACCGCCGCTGCCATCGACCTCATCGACCTGGCGGTGCTCACCGGTGTGAGCACGTCCACCGTTCAGCGCCACGCCGCCGAGGACAAGCTGCCCGTGCCCACCGCGCGCATCGGGCAGCGGTGGATCGTGCCGAGCGCACCGGTGCGGAAGCTGCTCCAGATCGGGGAAGCCGCGTGACCGACAACGGGACGCCGCTCACGGTCGGACAGCACATCATGGCGACCCCGCCGCTCGGGCATCGACGGCTGTGCCGTGTGGATCGGGTGCACAGCGACGGGCTGGTCGTGCTGTCGTTCGCGCGACCGCGCGGCAAGGGGCGCTGCGCCTGGGCGACCGACGTGCGGTGGCTGACCCCGGTGACCGCTGCGTAGCCCCGCAGAAGAACTTCCCAGCGACCGCTGGAAGAAAGAAACCCGCCGCTTACGGGCTGGCACCCAGACGGCGGGATCAACGAGATTCAGAGGAAATTATAACATGGCAAAGAAGACAATCGCCCAGCTTGTCGAGGAAAACCTCGACGCCCTGCGCGACTTCGACCGCGCCGCCCTGCGCGACTGGGCGATCAGCAACGGCATGGACTCCGCAGC
>JAGQSZ010000360.1 GCA_020439285.1 Microthrixaceae bacterium | reverse complement strand
AGACCCAGGGCGAGCAGGTCCGTGTGACTGGCAAGAAGCGTGACGATCTTCAGAGCGTGATCACGGCCTGCAAGGGACACGACTTCGGGATCCCGCTGCAGTTCGGCAACTTCCGGGACTGAGTCCGCCCGGGTTTCGGGCTGCCGGGCTTCCTCTGATCCCGTGCGAACTTTGTGCGGTTCGCGTTGGCTACCAACCAGAACTCCACAAAAGTCGGGGAAGGGCGCCGAGCGGAAGCAAGGCACCGCACGCACCGAGGCGTCAGACCCAGGCGTTGCTGCGGAGCCGAGCGATCCGCTCAGGCACCGGCGGGTGTGTGGAGAACAGGTTCTTCATCGTCGACCCAGCGAGTGGGTTGACGATGTACGCCGACGACATCGCCGGGTTGATGTCGACCGGGATCCGCTGCGCCCCGTACTCGAGTTTCTCGAGCGCCCGAGCCAGCGGCTCGCCGGTGCCGAGCATTCGTGCTGCTGAAGCATCGGCCTCGAACTCGCGACTTCGGCTCACTGCCGATTTGATCACCGCTGCTGCGATCGGGGCGAGGATCACCATCAACAAGGCGACCAGCGGGTTGCTGTCACGGTCGTCTCCCCTACCGCCGCCGAAGATGAGCGCCCATCTGGCCATTCCTGCGGCAAAGGTGATTCCCATGGCGAGAGCAGCGGCGACCGAACCGATGAGGATGTCCCGGTTGCGCACGTGTGAAAGTTCGTGAGCGAGCACGCCCTGGATCTCGTCCCAGGTGAGCGTGTTTAGCAGTCCCTCGGTGACACAGACAGCGGCGTGTTCGGGATTACGGCCTGTCGCGAAAGCGTTGGGTTGCGGATTGCGGGACACGTACAGGCGTGGCATCGGCAGGCTCGCCCGATTGCAAAGATCAGCCATGATGGCGTGGTACTGCGGCATCTGATTGCGGTCGATCTCGATGGCCTTGGCGGCCTTGATGGCCAACTTGTCGGAGTACCAATACGACCCGCCGGTCATCACGAGTCCGAGAATCAGACCGATGGCCATGCCCGAGGATCCGCCCAGCAGATAACCAACTGCGATGCAGAACCCACCGAGTGTTGCGAGGAGGACAGCAGTCTTGACGTTATTGACCATTGAATGACCGTTCGTTGCCCTTGGCGTGATCATCGACCGACGGTCGCGTCACCCAAGGAACATGACTCGATCCACGGTAGAGCGCGATCGGCGGGGTAACTCACCGTTGCACATCGAGACTGAAACCCCGCTCAGTCACAGGCTTGTGACGTCTCAGCCACCGTTCGTGATGTCGCCGGAACGGCCACCGGAACCCGCTAGCGGCCCCCGGTCAGCGGGCCTCGCAATGGGCCTATTCGTAGTAGCCGGAATGGATGTAGATGCAGGGGATCTCGTGTGCCCGGAACATCTCGACGTTGCGGATGTCGTCCTCGAAAGCGAGCCGCAGATCCATACCGCGGCCCTTCATCTGGTCGACGGTTTCGCTCTTGAATCGCCTCGACGCCGTGTAGTCCCCGTAGTCGCGCATGAACAAGCCGTCCCACCGGAGGTCGTGACGGTCGAGCCAGTCGAGCGTCTCGGGACGCACCCGCATCGGCCGGGCGGTCAACAACACGACCGAGTGATCGGATCCGAGCAGATCTAACAGGACCGCGGTGTCCTCGATGACTGCATCATCACCGCATGCGCCGAAGAACCCGTCCCAGTCGCGCCGACCGTCGTTGAGGAAATGCTGACGGTGCGACGCATCCGATATGACGCCGTCCATGTCGAAGACGACGGTCTCTGCACGCAGAGCCGACGACGGCGAGTCAGCGCGCCACAACCAGTTGGGATACTCGGAATCTGTAACGGGCATGCCCGTTGGAATCTAGTGCCGACTCACCCGGGCTTTGGCTCGCCGCCGATCTGCGTCATGACGCTTGCGTCCGCAAGTGTTGTGGTGTCACCGAGTTCTCTGCCCTCGGCCATGTCACGCAACAAGCGGCGCATGATCTTGCCGGAGCGGGTCTTGGGAAGGTCCGCTACCGCAATGACTGACTTGGGTCGAGCGATCGCGCCGAGCTTCTCGGCGACGTGCTGGCGGATGTTCTCCAACAGTTCGTCGGAG
>JAGQSZ010000359.1:1843-2111 GCA_020439285.1 Microthrixaceae bacterium | reverse complement strand
TTGCCGCGCAACGGCAGGACCGCCATGTTCTCCGAGTTGCGACCCGCTTTTGCTGGCCCAGCGGCTGAATCGCCCTCGACTATCAGGAGTTCTGCATCGAGTCCGTGGCGTCGACAGTCAGCGAGCTTGTCTGGCATCGCTGCCGATGACAGGTTGGCTGCCTTGCGACGGGCATCCTGGGTGGCCTTGGTGGTGACCCGTGTGAGGACTGCTTGGGCGACCTTGTCACGTAGCGCGGTGACATTCGATTTCTTGCCGCCGCCGTCGA
>JAGQSZ010000359.1:0-1811 GCA_020439285.1 Microthrixaceae bacterium | reverse complement strand
TAGACGATCGATTGCACCGCCGGTGTGCCGAGTTCTTGTTTGGTCTGGCCCTTGAACTGGGGTTCGGGGAACGTGACCTTGACCGCGGCGACAAGTCCTTCTTGTATGTCGGACTTCTCGGCACGGTCCTTTCCGGACTTGGCAAGTCGGGCGAGTTTCTTGGTTCCGCTCAACAGAATGTCGTTGGCGACCTTGGTCATGGCACGTTCAAAACCTGCGATGTGTGTGCCACCCTCGGTCGTCGGGATGGTGTTGACGAAACTCGAAATGATGGTGTCGTAGCCCTTGACCCATCGCATAGCGATGTCGACGGTGCAGTGGCGTTCCACCAAGGTCATCTTGCCCTCGACAGGGACCCGTTCCTCGAAGGTTCCGGTGCCGTGCAGAGTGATTACATCGGTGACGGTTTCACCGATCGACAGGGTCTCGACCAGATCGGCGAGCCCTCCCTTGGCGACGAACTCCTCTGGCTCCCGCGCAGTCGAACCCCGTTTGTCAATGAGGCGAACCTTGAGCCCCGGCACCAGGAAACACACCTGGGCGCAATGGTCACGAACGAGCGAGTAATCGATCGACAGCCCCGGATCGAACACGTCGAGATCGGGCCAGAATCGGACGCGGGTGCCGGTTCGTTTGGCGGGGATCTTGCGAACCACTTCGAGCTTGGACCCGGGTTTGAAGTTGCCCTTGGTGTCGTAGTTGCCGGGAAGTTGGTTCTCGAAACACAACCGGTGTGTCGCTCCCTCGCGATCGACCTCGACAACGAGTTTGGAAGCGAGAGCGTTGACCACCGAGGCACCAACGCCGTGGAGACCACCAGATGACGAGTATGCACTCGAGTTGAACTTGCCGCCCGCGTGCAATTCGGTGAACACGACTTCCAGCGCCGTGCGATTGCCGTCCTTGCGGCCGATGGGAATTCCGCGACCGTTGTCGGCCACCTCTACCGAACCATCGCGGTGCAGCGTGACCTCTACCAGGTTCGCGAATCCGGCCGCGGCCTCGTCAACCGAGTTGTCGATCAGTTCCCAGATGAGATGGTGGAGCCCCTCGGGGCCGGTGCCACCGATGTACATGCCTGGGCGTTTACGGACGGCTTCGAGGCCCTTGAGCAACTGGATGCTCTTGGCGTCATATGCGGTCGGGTTGGTTGCTGATTTGGGTTTCTGTGGCATCAGTTCTTCCTCACCAACGTCCGAAACCGATAGCCAGCATCCGCCGACGTGTCTTGCGTGAAACCAGATCGCGAGCGGTGTGGGGGATGGTGAGAGGTTCAGGCGAAGGGTCGGGCTTACTAGGCGAGTCCTCGGTGCCTACAACTATAAGAAGTCCCGATTCAGGGCCGACATATGCCCAGTCGATCTTCTTTTCGGTCCGGAACTTGGTGATCCTCAATCCCGAGGTCGATCGGCCCTTGGTCGGAATTTCGTCGGCGTCGGTGACCTTTGCGGTCTGGGCGTCGCTGACTGTCAGACAGATAGATGACTCGTCCACGGTGCCTGCGCCTACAACTACTGCACCGTCGGCGAGTTTCATTCCGGCGACGCCACCGGCGGCACGACCCTGGACCGAAACCGATGATGCCTCGGTTCGCATGACCTGGGCATTGGAGGCAACAACCATTACATCGGTGCCATCGGGAGCGCTGAAGGCAGTCACGACAGTGTCACCCGGCTTCAACTTGATGACCGATTTCCCGCCGGGTGTGCCAACTATCTCGGCGATGTCGAGTCGTTTCATCACACCGGTAGAGGTGACCAGCATCAAAGGCGGTGCGCCGTCGGAATCGGAATGCGGCGATGTGACCAGAG
>JAGQSZ010000358.1 GCA_020439285.1 Microthrixaceae bacterium | reverse complement strand
GTCCTCGACCATGCACGCGTCGATGTGATGATCGGCCGGATCAAACTGCTGTGGGTATTGGAGTCGCTACCCGGTGCAGGCAAAGTCGCCACTCGGCGTCACCTCGCCTCACTTGGGCTCGAGGAGTCGATCCCCGTGGGTGAACTGTCCGACGAACAACGCAGCATCATTTCGGCGGAGTTCGGAACAGCATCTCGGAGTGCCGATATCGAGACCGGTGACGCCGCCGGCGGGGCAAACATTCAGGACCAGAGCTCAGGAAGGGCCGAAGACAAGTGAGTCAGCACGCTGAAACCCCAGGGGAGCCCGCAAGCTTCGAGGTGATCGTGATCTGCGGACCCGGCGGAGTCGGCAAAGGGACAGTCGTGGCCGAATTGCTCCAACGCGACAACGGATTGTGGCTGAGCCGTTCATGGACCACACGGGACCGTCGCCCCGGCGAGGCACACGACGCATACCACTTCAAGACAACCGACGAGTTCCAAGCGCATATTGATCGTGGCGGATTCCTCGAATGGGCACCTTTCCTCGACTACATGCAGGGGAGTCCGCTGCCCGATCCTCCTGACGGCATGGATGTGGTGTTCGAGATCGATGTGCAGGGTGCACAACAGATCAAGGAACTGTTTCCGGACAGCCTGCTCATCTTCTTGGACGCTCCGAGCCGTGAGATCCAACAACAGCGCATGGTTCAACGAGGGGACACTCCTGAGCGGATCAAACAACGTTTGACCAAGGCCGAAGAAGAGTTGCAGCGTGCCCAGGGAATGGATTTCGTGCACGTCATCAATGACGATCTGGCTGAAACAGTCGCCGAGGTTCTCGGAATCATCGATTCACACCGGCAGCGCTGAGCCAGGTGGTGCCCCGGAGTAGGGCGAGGCATCGTTGTTTCGTGTAATCTTGTAGCCCGTCCCTGCCCCCTTTGCTTGGAGACCCACGAAAACATGACAGAACTCGACACCATGATGGATCCCCCGATCGAGGATCTGCTGGCCAAGGCCGGATCGAAGTTCTCTTTGGTCAGTTTGGCGTCCAAGCGCGCTCGCCAGATCAACAGTTACTTCGTGGAACTCAAGAGCGACGACGGTGCAGGAAGGGCGGTTCCACCGCAGGTCACCTCCACTGCCCGTAAGCCTTTGTCCATTGCGTTCGAAGAGATCGATCAGGACAAGGTGATCGGTGTTGGCGGAGCTACCGGGCGACCGATTCCCGAAGATCTAGAGGCCGCGGCGACAGCGGAGTCCGATGACGAAGCTCTCACCGAGGACTCCTGAGCAGACCTTCGTATCGCGGGATAGCTCGTGGATCTGACCGGCCGACGCATCGTTCTGGGTGTCGCCGGTGGAATAGCCGCATATAAGGCCGTCGAAATATCTCGCCGGCTAGTCGACGCTGGCGCGCATGTGACTCCGGTGATGACCGCCGGAGCCAAACGTTTCGTGGGGGAGACCACGTTCTCGGCACTGGGATCAGAACCGGTTCGGAGTTCACTCTTCGATGATCCCGACGATCCGATCCCACACACCACCCTCGGACAAAAAGCAGACCTGGTACTCGTTGCTCCCGCGACTGCTCGACTCTTGTCGGCTTACGCAACCGGATACTCACACGATCTGTTGACCAACATCTTGATTGCGACCAGAGCGCCCGTGATGGTCTGCCCAGCGATGCACACCGAGATGTGGGAACACCCTGCGGTCCAGGACAACTTGACACTGCTGCGCTCCCGTGGCGTTCACGTGGTTGAACCTGCCGAGGGTCGCTTGGCAGGCGGTGACGTCGGCGCCGGACGGCTCGCTGAACCGGTCGACATCGTGGCCGCAGTGGCCAACCTGCTCGGTTCAGGGTCTTCGGCTGCGACCCGAGACCTGGCGGGACTGCATGTTCTGGTGACAGCCGGGGGAACACGTGAACCGATTGACCCGGTCCGCTTCGTGGGCAATAGGTCATCGGGCAAGCAGGGCCATGCGATCGCGGAACGAGCCAGTCAACGTGGAGCGAAGGTGACCCTGATCACGACTTCCTCGCTAACGGTCTCGCCGACCATCAATCGAGTTGGAGTCGAGACAGCCGCCGAAATGCACGAAGCGGTGTCATTGCACGCGGTCGACAGC
>JAGQSZ010000357.1 GCA_020439285.1 Microthrixaceae bacterium | reverse complement strand
CCGAGTCGAGACATCTCGATCGCGGAATCGGGACAGGTCACTCCGTCAAGAGCCGCGGCGATCACGGGAATGTCGAACTGGTACGCGTCGAGTTGCCAGGTGACGTCCACCTCATCAGCATCACGCGTGCGTCGACTCGGAATGATCGACACCTCGCCAAGCGAGTATCCACGACGACCCGATTTCCCAAGGCCGATTTCGATTTCTGTCACTGCTCACCTCGTAGCGGGAAACAGCAGATTCTAGGACGAGGTTGGGCTCATGACTGTTATCAGGCCGACGATCAGGCCGTCGGCGCTCTGAGGACGCGGCCTCAGGGTCTGAGCGACCTCAGCAACTGCTTGGCCATCGTGGCGTTCATCTCGTAGACCACTTTGCCCGCGGCCTTGCTCGCTTGTTTCACCACTCCACCGCCGGTCGCTTCCTCGATCGAATCAAGCCCGGACACGAGAGCGTCCTTGGTCGCGTCGGTCACCTTGTAACCCATGTTTGTCAGACCTTTAACGACCTCGGACTGCGCGATTGGTTCGGGTGCTGCGGTTGCGATGATCCGCAACGCTTCCTTGGTCACCTCGGCGCCTTGACTTATTGCGTCGGCAGCACTGACGTTTGCTGCTTCGGTGCCCTCGACCGAAGCCAACCAGCGACGAACCTTCACCAGGATCTCGTTGTGTGTTTCGCCCTCGAATGTCAAAGTCGGCATGCCGCTCCTGTCCTCGACCCAAACGAATGTTGGTGGGTGACCAAGACCACAACGCTAATCGCACAAGGCGTTACCTAGGCGGCATTGACCTCTCACAGGCCCATTCGGAGCGGTCCTGGACCAGACCGAAACTCCCGCAGATGCCGCTCGTGATCCGGCTGACTAGGATTCTGGGATGACGTCCCCGAGTGAGCCCATATCCGGTCCGTCTTCTAGCACCGGAGGGGTCACCGATCCCCTTGCCCGGTTCGGGTCAATGGGACTCACCTTCGATGACGTCTGCTTGGTTCCCGCTGCTTCAGACGTGGTGCCTTCAGAGGTATCGACTCGCACCCAACTCACCCGCAACATCGAGTTGTCCATTCCGTTGATGAGCGCGGCGATGGACACTGTGACCGAGGCACGCCTGGCAATCGCGATCTCACGCGAAGGTGGGCTCGGGGTGATCCACCGAAATCTCTCGATTGAGGCCCAGGTCACCGAGGTCGACAAGGTCAAGCGCTCCGAATCCGGGATGATCGTGGATCCGGTGACTCTTCATCCCGAGGACAAGATCGGTGACGCCCTCGATCTGATGTCGATGTACCGGATCTCGGGCATCCCCATCGTTGACCACGAGAAACACCTGGTCGGGATCCTCACCAACCGCGATCTGCGCTTCGAGAACAACCCCAACAAGGTGATCTCACAGGCCATGACCTCCGAAGGACTGATCACTGCTCCGGAAGGAACCGACCTGGAGCAGGCCCAAGCGATCCTCGGGCGGCATCGGATCGAGAAACTGCCGGTCGTGGACGCTGATGGTCGAATCACCGGGTTGATCACGGTCAAGGACATCAACAAGAAGTTGAAGTACCCCAACGCCACGAAGGACGGTCAAGGGCGGCTGCGTTGCGCTGCCGCTGTCGGGGTCGGAGATGACGCCATAGAGCGTGCTGAAGCCCTGGTTAAGGCAGGCGTGGATCTGTTGGTGGTCGACACGGCCCATGGCCACTCGATCGGGGTGATCGAGGTGGTTCGCAAGATCAAGGCCAACTATTCCGTTGATGTCGCTGCAGGCAACATCGCCACAGCGAGCGCAGCCGCTGCGTTGATCGACGCCGGAGCTGACGCTGTCAAGGTGGGAGTCGGACCAGGTTCGATCTGCACCACCCGGATCGTCGCCGGGGTCGGCGTCCCGCAACTCACCGCAATCTTCGACTGCGCAAGCGTCGCTTCGGCTCATGGCGTCGGTGTGATCGGTGACGGCGGAATCCGCTATTCGGGTGACATCGCCAAAGCGGTCGGCGCCGGTGCCGACGTCATCATGGTTGGAAGCCTGCTCGCCGGGGTGGATGAGACACCGGGTGAAATCGTTCTTTCCAAGGGTGAGCGATACAAGGCATACCGAGGGATGGGATCACTAGGAGCCATGAACGACCGGTC
>JAGQSZ010000356.1 GCA_020439285.1 Microthrixaceae bacterium | reverse complement strand
GACCTGACCAAGACCTACGGGGACGTGGACGCCCTAGGCCCCATTGACCTTGAGATACACGAGGGCGAGTCCGTTGTTCTGATCGGACACAACGGCTCGGGAAAGTCCACGCTGTTGGGGATTCTGGCCGGGATGTTGGAACCGAGCGCTGGCATGGCCCGGATTCTGAACAGTGATCCCGACTCGATCCACGTTCGGGAACGTCGTTCGTGGCTGCCTGACAACCCGGTCCTCTATGACGACCTGAGTCTTCGTGAGCACCTCGAGTTCACGATCCGGATGCATGGCGGTACCGGCGACGAACCGATCATCGATGACCTGATCAGTCGCCTCGGTCTGAGCGGCCGGGAGGATGATCTTCCATCGCAATTCAGTCGTGGTCTGCGTCAGAAGTCCGCTGCGGCGGTTGCTCTGGTGCGCCCGTTCTTCGTGTTGTTGGTCGACGAACCCTTCGTCGGTCTAGACGCCGCGGGCCGGCTCGCGTTCTTGGACCTTCTCGAAAAAGCACGCTCCGGAGGAGCAACGTTGTTGGTCGCCACACACGACCAAGAAGTGATCGACCGTTTCGACCGCGGAATCGTCTTGGACAACGGGCAACTCATCTTTGATGGCCCAGCCTCGCAGGTGAAGCCCTACATCAGCGTCGGATAACCCGACCCCCTACTTTCCGCTGGTCTTGGAGTGCCCAGGGTCGGCTTCGACGTAGTCGACCTCACCGGTGTCGAGGTCAATCTCGACTGGTCCTTCGACGTTGATCGTGGGGATGATCCGGTTGAGCCACCGTGGTATCCACCAGTTGCGGTCACCGAGGAGTTCCATCGTTGCTGGCACCAACAACATGCGCACCACCGTCGCGTCCAACAGCACGGCGAAAGCCAGACCGAAGCCCATAAGCTTGACGATCCGGTCGGCTTCGAAAACGAACGAACCGAAGACGAAGACCATGATCGCCGCCGCTGCGGTGATGACTCGTGCCGTGGCCGCCAGACCGTCAGCAACAGAGGATCTGCTGTCCGAGGTTCGAGTCCATTCCTCACGGACCCGTGACAACAAGAAGACCTCGTAGTCCATCGACAAACCGAAGACGATCGCGAACAACATCATCGGGATGAACGGTTCGATGGGTGCCGGTTCAACCTTGAAGATCGAGCTGCCCCAACCCCATTGGAAGATGGCGACGATCATTCCGTATGACGCGCCGATGGACAACAGGTTCATCAGCACAGCTTTGAGCGGCACCAACACCGATCGGAACACCGCCATCAACAAAGCGAACGACAATGCGAGCACCACTCCGAAGAACAAGAACAGTCGCTCCCCCAGGTACTGAGCAAAGTCAACGGCAACAGCGACCTGGCCGCTAACCATGGGCCTTATGCCTGATTCCTTCGCGATGTCGGGGACAACGTCTGTGCGGAGTCGGTGGACCAGGTCGGCTGTTTCAACAGCCTGTGGGGAGGTCTCCGGGACAACTGTCCAAAGAATCGCCTTCGATGCCGCCGGGTTCTCCATGTTCGACGGTATCGGTGGTCCGGCGGACGCGACCCCGGGTACCTCGTTGAGCATCTTGCTGATCTGGATCAGGTCCTTGGACGTGGAAAGGTCGAATCCTCTTGGTACTTCAGCAGCGAGGATCAGCTTCCCGTTGCTACCAGCGCCGAAGCCTTGGGACAACAGGTCATAAGCCTTGCGACCGGTGTTGTTCTTTGGGTAGTTCCCGGCATCAGAGAAGCCGAGTCTGATTCCCAACAGCGGTGCTGCCATCAACACCAGGATCACGGTGGAGCCAAGTGCCAGCTTCCAAGGGTGCGATTGCACGAACCGACTCCACTTGTACGCCTTGGTCTGACGCAGCGGTTTGGCCTGGGGTACAGGGACCTCGCGCTGCAATCTCGGAACAACCAGGGCGCCGACGATGACCAGGATGTAGCCAGCGATGACAATCCATTTGAGGAACGGGTTGTCCGCAAGTGTGCGTTGGAACCGCAGACCTGCGCCAAGGAGTGTGAGCGCAACGAGGGCAGCGAGCACAAGCCCACGCCAACGGGTGACGTTCACTCGTTTACCAGCTAGTCCGAGCAGCGCCGGCAACAAGGTCAGCGATGCAACCATCGTCACCAGAACCACAGTT
>JAGQSZ010000034.1 GCA_020439285.1 Microthrixaceae bacterium | reverse complement strand
TGCCGTAATCTCCCAACGACTAATCCCACGCATAGGCGGCGGTCGGGTCGCAGCGTACGAGATGCTCATTGGGACATCGGCAATTTCTAACGTCATCAGAGAAGGTAAGGTCAGGCAGCTCCGGAACCTGATTGCCACCGGCCAGAAGGACGGAATGATGGTCATGGAGCAATCCCTCGCCAAGTTGATTGCTCGGGGCGTCATCTCCTACGACGATGCAGTTGCGGCTTCGGTGTATCCCGATGAGGTCGCAGGTCTCGCAACTCAAACTCAGTTTGACCCCGACCTTCCAGAGCCAGCCCACTTTGTGGTTGGAGCGAGTGCGCCAGGTGCCAACTCCGGAACTGGCGTGTGAGCACAGTAGAAATCATCCTCGTTGTATTCGGAACGTCTGCATTCTTTGCGATCGGGTCTTTCACATGTGTGATCATCGATCGGTTGCCTGTAGCACTTGACGAGCCCAATAGGTTCGGTGAACTCTGGGATACACGCCCTTGGCCTGAAGTGCTGGGGGGAAACAGTAGGTGTTCGTCATGTGGTGAACCCGTACGGCCGCAGGACAACATCCCAGTGGTGTCTTGGCTTATCCTGCGCGGCAACTGTCGAGGATGCGGTGATCGGATACCAGGATTCCATCCTGTCGTGGAACTGATTACGCCACTGCTCTTCTTGGGTGCGGTGTGGAGTATCGGTTCCGACTGGCGCCTACTACCTGCATTGTGGTTGATTCCAGTAGGCGTTTCAGTCAGCGCCATTGACCTGCGCACAATGATTGTCCCGACGCGAATTGTTTGGCCAGCTTTCTTCGTGTCTGTGGCGCTGAGCGTCGTCGCAGCCGTAGCCGAGGGAGAGTGGCTATGGCTCAGGAACGGCGTCATCGGGATTCTTGTCCTCGCTGGGCCCCTCTTTGTGCTGTGGTTTCTTCTGCCGAAGAGCATGGGCTTTGGTGATGTTCGGCTCGCCACACTCTTGGGATTCAGTATCGGCTTCTTTTCTGGAGTGCGACCTATGGGAGGGGTCGCATTAGCAGTATGTGCTTTGGGGCTTGCCTCGATCTTGGGATTGACCGTCGGCATAGTCGCATTAGGTGCCAGGGGTCGCAAGGCTCAAGTGCCGTTCGGACCCTCGATGGTGGCGTCAGCGTTTATATGCATAGCGCTCGCATCTCAGATACTGGAGCCATTCGGACAATGGGGCTTGACCCACGGCTGATAGACATTGGCCCCAGTGGTCGTGGCGCTTCACTTCTAGCTTCCAGATGGACCAAGTACATAGAGATACGCAATGCCGACGTTGGATGGAGTCTGGATCACTGACCATCCTAGCTCCTTCAATCCAGGCCCGAATCCAGAATCGAATAGTTCAGGGCTGTAGGGAGACACCACCACCACTCTGCCCCTGCTCTTAGAAGCCTGCTGGATCAAGTATAGAAGGTTTGGTGGCGCCGCGGCCGTAAGTACGTCGACCTGATTGAGGTCATCCCAAAAATACCGGCTGCTACCATCTTGAGTGCCAACGAGAACCAGTGGTCGAGATGCTGAATCGCTTGTCTTCAGAGCGGCTGCTAGCACAGCACTGCGGAATCCTTTGTAGTTTACGTACATTGCATGGTTGATTCTTAGAGCTGATACTGACATTGCTAATGAGATTGTTAGCAGACACACGATGACATAACGTCTGATCGGCTTCTCGAATTTCGAAAGTAAATTACTCCACCCGAGTAGAGAGACTGGAACCACAATTGGCAGTAGAATTTGAAAGAACCGCCCGCCCCACTCGCTCGCGCCGCCGGATTCATAGATCGATACGATAAGAAGTGTGAAGCTTAGTGCAGAGCTGATTATCACTCTTTTGACTACTGGAGAACGATAGTCAATGCGGCTTATAAGCAAGAGCCCCGGAAGTAAAGTAGGAAGTGCCACAAATAGACCTGTTATCAGTCTCGGGGCGCCCAAGGCTTGAGAAACTCCAGAGACAAGTCCCATGGCTAGTAACGACAGCGGGAGCAATGGCCGCCTTGAGGATAGCCGCCAAGCAATGGCCGCTATAAGTAGCGATACGGAAGTCAGCAGAGGCCACGGAACAGCGTCGATACCGGTTCCATGCCAAGGGCGGAATAGGCTTGACCATGCCGCAGACATCGGCCCTGCGTCCTTACCCAATACCAATTTGGTCGGATCAACCCGAATATTGACCTCGCCAGTGACTATCCTTACGAGCCTATTATCAAGCATATACGCTAGAATTGCTGTGCTTCCTACAGCCAGACCTATCAATATCTCTGGCCACCTAAATCTCCGAAGGCTAGGGATCCCACACGCAAGAACGCAGATCGTGGCTCCAAGAGAACCAATGACAACGAGACCTTCGGAGCGAATCATCACAGTCAGGACTGCTGCTGGCAAGGCGTAGAGTAGGTGTCGATAACGTGAATCTCGAATAGCGGAACTAACCCCGCAAAAGGTGACACCAAAAAGTGCGGCTCCGATCGTGTGACCAATTGTGGTGTAGCCATAGAACACCAGCGGGCTACCGAAGCCAATTGACCAAAGTGACCACGTTCCAAGCTGTGTTGAAATCATACGTGCAATTAGGCCACTCATAACGGCGGCGCCCCAGAGAGCAATGATGCTGATGAGGATCATGCCCGCGCGCCCGGCCAAGATCCAGCCAGGAACTAGCAGAAGGGGATACGTGATGTGTCGTGCATATGGGATTACTTGATCTCCATGCGCTATTTCCGAAAATAGTGGCTCGTGGACGGCGTCGGGATCCAAATCCGGCGCGGGTCTGCTGGAGAACCAAGAGCCGTGGGCGATATTCCGTGCCTGAGCGCCGTAGACGGCTTCGTCGGGGTGAACGATCGTTGGACCAGAGACGATTGGCCAGACGAGAAGAAGGACTACCGCCAGCAAGGCTGCGTGAACCCAGAAGGTAGCTAAGCCCGGCCCCTTGATACAATCGCGCCAACTAGTCCCATCTTGACGCCTACTTCGACCAGCTGTCATGGAGCTTCCTAGCTCATGTTGGCGCGGTTCGGATCCGAATACAGCATCTTCGGTGGCATCTGGCACCCTAACACCCTAGCTCTAGAATCGATTAGGACTCAGCCTATAGGCTGGCAATTCTAGGCGTCGGTCGGCAATAGTTTCCCTATAGTGTTAGTGGCGGTTACGCAGTGAAAGGACTCCAAAGCGATCCTTATCTAGGTTGTGAACCGAATCTAAAGCCGATATTGGGCGCGGGTTGAGCCGATTCCAAGCCACCAGAATAGTTGGGAATATTTAGTCTAATGCTTGAACTATAAGGGAAGCAAAGATGATGCGTCGATTATTCAATCGAAGTGCGACACCGGTGGACTGCGTGGAGCGGCAAGCTGGCAATCGGTTGGGTAATAGAAGCTGCACATCAACGCTCTGAAGCGATTCTAGGGCATACCTCAGAGTGCAAGTCTAGATGACGCCGAAATTCCGTCTGTCGCAGTAGTGTGCAGCGAAAACGGAAGATCATTACCCAATAGTCAAGTTGCTTGTCGTGAAGAGCGGTTGTCTGAACACTTATGATAAGGTGCAAATCACGTTCAGTATACAGAGAAAGTGGGTTCTACTCTTGCTCGTATCTCGGCAGTCAGAACTGGAGGCTAATAATGGGCAACGAAATCGCATTAGTCTACATGTGCTACCCAAGAGCGAACAATAACTACCTAACGAGAGAGATTATGCAGTGTACTTGCTGGCGAAGTCGTCCAAGACGACGCTTTGGTGTTCGAAGCACGCAGAGTTGAGATGGCACTGAGCGGTAAGGCCGGGCTCTGGTTGGGAATCGGTCGAGCAGCAGAACAAGCGGCGTATGGCAGCGCCATGCTCGTACTAGCCGCTAGGATGACTGTTCGAGAATTCGGTTCAATAGCTACCTTATTTGTGATCAACTCAGTTGTCTTGACTCTATCTGACCTAGGAGTTGCACATGATATTGTTCGAACTCCTAACAACGTCCTTTATCCAGTTAGAGGGGTGCATATTCAGCGTGTAGTGAATGCGATCCTTGCGTTCATAAGTATAGCTGTGGGATTGCTCATTTCTGGGGACGCCGGCCTTCTTATCCTTATTGGAGGCATGCTCTGGGCTGTCGGAGGCGAGGCCTACGTCCGCCAGGCCGCCGCGTTGCGACTCGGGAAGATTCGTAGATTAGTTGCCATAGATTTTGGTCTGGCGGCGGTTTTCATTCTCCTAATAGTGTTCTTAGCTAGTCCCACTCATGCTCTGACAGTGGTAGGTATGTCGCTAATCCTTCATCATCTGTTGGTCGTGGTATTGCTTCCAATAGGGTCGGCAGCAATTGGTCCAACATCGCTTGATTCGCGTCCCTTTGGCTTTCTCTTGAATCATTCGCTCGGGTATATCACAAGAAATATAGACTACATACTAGCGGGACCGCTCTTGGGGCCAAGCGCATTCTCCAGCTATGTCTTGGGATTTCGAGTAGCGAACGCCCCAACTGCCCCGCTCGGCTCAATCGTATTGCGTTGGGGACTGACGCGTTTTGCGGCCGAAAGTGCGGAAGAGCGGGAGTTGACGCATCGGCGTGCTGCCGTGCTTTTGATAGCTGCTGGATGTCTCGGCATGTGCCTAACACTGTTGCTGGCGATCGCCTTACCGTGGGCTATTGGTGATAGATGGCGGATGGCTGCTTCTGTATCGATAATTCTTGCACTAGCGCTGCCATGGCGAATGATAGATGGCCTCATCGGTGCAGTTGGGTTTTCATCGAATTCGGATGTGCTCTTGAATCGGTTTGAGATCTTTAGAATTGCTTTGACCTTGGCTGGCTTGCTCGTTGGCGGACAGTTTGGTCTTGGTGGATTTGTAGGCGCGGCGACATCTCTAAACATACTGTTGATAGCGTTTGGGCATCTCCTTGTCTCAAGGAGTGCAGGGCTAACACCCTCCCGAGTGGTGCTGCTGTCAGCACCACTCCTTACCGGACTGGCGCTCCTGCTATCCGCTGTTGTGTTTTAGGAGTGGGAGCTGAGACTCTACAGAGACTGGTATCATGTGTGTGATGAGTTCGGGTGTGGAACCTTCTGACCCTCCGTCGCTATGTCCGGTGTGCTCTGCCAAGAGTGCTCGCTTTGAGGTAGGACAGACAGAGCTATTTGTTTGTGGAGCCTGTACACATGTCTTTAGAGGTCCTGGAACACAAGGAGACAACAAGCTCTTTGAATCCGAAGAATATGTCGCGTGGCGCGCAGGTTCTATTGAACAGACGCGCATCGCTGATCGACGGATTAGCTTGCTGGATGAATTCGACTTGCCTCGGGGTCGATCGTTGGAGATTGGCTGTGCAACGGGCGAAGCGGTAGGTGCCCTCTTGTCCCGAGGCTGGGACGCGTATGGAATTGACGTATCTGAATACGCGGTCCGCGCAGGCAAACGTCTGATTGGGGAAGACCGACTGGCCGTGGGACTGTCTCCTGGCATTGCCGATCACAAGTTCGATCTGCTCTTGGCCTTCCACGTATTGGAGCATGTTCCGGATATTCGAGACTTCGGTGGTATGCTCCGACGGCGCTCCCTGCCCAATTCATATCTCTACGTCCGAGTTCCCAACTGGAATTCGTGGTCCCGTAAGGTTTCTGGTCGTTACTGGCCCAGCTTGATGCCAGAGCACCTGCACCATTTCACGGAAGTCTCAATTTGGACTTGGCTCCACAGTATCGGCTACACGCCTGTGTGGGTCGGAACCGAAGGGAGGGGGCGAGAATGGCTTGGTGCTCTGCGGCGCTGCATCGCCAGGGATAAGTCGGTGGGATCAACATCGGAAATAGCTGCGACCACTCGGCGGCTAGAAGTCATCGACAAGGTGGAGCGCTGGGGGCGGCCTTGGTTTCATTTAGAGGAGCGAGTGAATCGCGGCAGCGAGTTGGTGGCGATAGCCCAGCGAGATCCTCATTAGATCGTGATGAGTAAACTTGAGGCGGAAGGGCGTCGACCCCAGGACTCACGCAGACGTGCTGTGATAATCCACCTTGGACGCACCAATGGTATGGGTGCAATGCGCAGAGTGAGAGGGCTTGCATCCATCTTTGAGAATGCAGGTTATTTAGTTGAAGATATCGCACTTCGAACGGACTTCAAATCTGGGCCACGAGACCTCACACCTTCTCGGCTAGCGAACGTTAGAGCTGGACGTATTGTGCCCGAATCATTATCTTGGTCACTTTCCGCTGTACTTGATGTCTTGGATGCGCTAGATCCTGACGTCCTGGTCTGTGAGACAGCGAGAGCCTTCGACCCAGCTCTAGCTGCTAGATGGAAAGTGATTTTAGACTATGTTGACCGGCTATCAGTCAGCTATCGTGATCGAGCTAGTCTGAGTACCTCTTTGATCGGACGGACCATCTTTGAACAACTAGGTTCAAAGATGGCTAGGTTCGAGATGTCAAACACTCCGGATCTCCACTCTCGAATAGCTGTAGGTTATGCAGATGCTAAGGCCCTTTGTGCTGAATGGGTGCCCATTACCGTGGAGGCATCCGCGGCAAATATTTGGGAACCCCCTGGGCTAGTGTATGACCTAGTGTTCTTCGGAAGTCTAGAGTATTTACCAAATATCGAAGCACTCGAATACATTGCTAACATTTGGCCAATAGTCAAGTCAGAGAGGCCGGCCACAACGCTGCTAGTGGCAGGTGCTAGACCAACCGAACGTGTGAAGGCAATGGTGTCACGTTGCGGTTGGAGCATGTGGGAAGACTTCGACGACATAGGCGAGATGCTGAGCCATGCGAGGCTATCGTTAGTGCCACTACGGCATGCGAGCGGCATGCAGACTAAGGTTCTTGACGCTGCTAGCCACGGCATACCTCAGGTGGTATCAGCTGTTGGGTTAGCTGGATTCTCACCTGGATTTCCGGCGAGAGTGGCTGATTCTGAGTCTGAATTCATTGAAGCAATTCTCTCTCTACTGGAAAGTAGAGACGAATTGCTCGTTCTCGGGGAGGCGTCGAAAGCGCACGTATTGACCGAATACTCGGTAGAGCGGTGGGTCGATTGGGCTGACCGCCTTTCTTTGTAGAAGATATTAGGCTCATCTATCCGATGGCTCTAGAGCGAATGAACCTTAGCGACCTATACCTCTGCCCCCGACCGTGCTTCTTAGCGTCCTCACTATTATCCTCAGGTCGAAAGTTAGATTCTGCTTCTGTAGGTAGAAGAACTCATACTGAAGCTTCTCAAGAGCGTCAGATTCGTCGCCTGCATAACCGTACTTGACCTGAGCCCAACCAGTTAGACCTGGCTGCACCAAGTGCCGCAAGTTGTAGAAAGCGAGCTTTTCGCTGAGTTCTTTAACGTAGTGGGGTTGCTCTGGACGAGGTCCCACGATCGACAGGTCACCCATCAGGATATTGATCATCTGGGGGAGTTCATCTAGGTGACTCCTACGTAGCAACCGTCCAAAGGGTGTGATTCGTGGATCATTCTCGGAAGTCCATTCGCCATATGAAGTGGCAAGAGCCTCGCTCTGCCGGACATTCCTGGGATTACCTTGAACCATGGTGCGGAACTTTAGAATCGTGAAACTCTCCCCACCCTTTCCGACGCGGCTCTGTCGATATAACAACGACCCACGGTTGGCAATCAGATTTCCAAGAGCCACGAATGGTGTGGCGATAGCTAGGACCATCAGCCCGAAGACCGCGAAGCCAATATCGGTGATTCGCTTGATCCGGCCATATCTAGATCCGTGGACCTCGCCAATGTCGAAGAACAGTGAAGTTCGTTCTAGCTCATCTAATGGGAGCTTGCCGAGCCAATGCTCGTAGAAAGCCACCAGAGTCCGAACCCGCACACCTGACTCGTGTAGCTGAGCGATTTGGGAAATGACGGCTTCTTTGGCCTGTGCTTCGTGATCAAGAACCACGAGAGTTGCTCTCGAAGCGCGTTGCATTTCGATGATCGCTTCGCGGTCGGGCAATCGGGATACCACATCGTCCGTGGTGAGCCACCCAACCAGTGAAGCGCCGTGTTCTGGTTCTAGTCGAAGGTCATCGACTAAGCGTTCGCGCTCTGCATCTGATGCGACCAACAGCACACGATCGCGACCCTCGTCTCGACTGTAGCCCTGTCGCGACAGGGTATTGATTGCTACTTGGATGGGTACGTTCAATAGTGCGGCGCCGAAGACGACAAATCGTGGCAAGAGAGCATCTCCGGTCAAGAGTTGCACCATAGAGATGCCCAACGCCCCGAAAGCGGTCGCAAGCAAGGCAAGCCAAGCCGCTTGGCGTTTGTTGCGGGGTTGATCCGGCAGCCCCACGGCATAGGTGGCGAGGGAGATGAGAAAGATGTAGCCGATCATCCAGGTGAACCGGCTGGTGCCAGTCACTGAATACGCGGGTACAGCGATACGGCGGGCGTGATAGGCACTAAGTACCACGACCGCTAAGGCAACACCCCCTACGCTCAGATAGTGAGCGGCTCTGCGCATGAGTACAGGCTACGGCCGAATAGTGACCTCTGGGCGCGTCTTGGCGGGAGCAATTCTCCCAACAGGGGTTCTGCCAAACTTCGCACAATGGACAGATCTAGGGATCTAGTAACGCCTTCAGGTTCTCTAGCGGTATAACTGCTAATCCACCTGCTTCGGCACTTATCTCAAGGTCGCGTTCGTCGCGGTTGATAATTGTCAAGAATGCCGACGGAAGGAGAACTTGAAGATCAGGGTGCTTCAGAGCGGTTACCTCGATCGACCGTGGTTCCAAGTCCAGGGTCCTTCCGTCGGTTTCGTAGAACGCCCATGGCGTCCCAGTTATGGTCTGCCCCAGCAGACCTAGTTTGGGTCCTGTTGGTGGCCCCAAATGGTCCACTTCGTCGAACAAACCTGCAACAGCGAATCCCTGGTCTCGTTGATCCTTTGCTGATGAGTGCAAGTAGAGCGAGCCTGCTGACAAGATCGCCAAGAAACCAAGAAGCACGGTTCTTGGGATGAAGTTGTCTCCCACGATTTGGAGCGCTCGATCTATGAGAGCAGCGGCGCCGATCGCTAGTGGGAGCACTATCGCAAAGTTCCAGTACTGGTGAACGTAGGCACCTTGGAAAAAGGTCAGCGCGTATACAACAACTGCGCCCATGCCGATGACAGCTATCTGGCGACCGTGGTGGGACCACGCTGCCAGGACCAGACCTAGGAACCCGAGCACCAATAGCGCAGGCATGGAATCCCAGAGATACTCCATCTGCTTTCCAAACGATTCCGATAACGAAACACCCTCGCCGGCCCGCTTGGACCCCGAGTCGAGAATCGGACGCAGCGATCCGTATACCCACCAAACCCAGCTGATGGTCATAGCCAGGCCTACTGCAAGGCCCCCAGCAAGTGGGAGCAGAGTCTTGGATGCGTTCCGCCGATGATTCTCGTTCAGGAAGAGGCCGATCCATGCGAATCCGACAAAGACTGTGCTAGTCCAAGAAGTCAGCGCAGCCAGAACTCCAATAACGACAAGAAGCCACGGTCGAACATCCTTGTTGTTGGACAGTCGCGCAAATATCAACAGGGCTGCAGCTCAGATCGGCAGTCCGAGAATTGGAGTGTCGAGCATTGACCCGAATACCGTGAACATCGGACTGGTTGCTACGAGTAACAGCGAAGCTGCAAGTGCCGCGTCGGAGAACTTGAGCTCCCTCAGCAGCGCGGCGAGTAGGCCAAGAGCCAGCAGGGAACTGATGACGGGGACCAGTCGTGCTGCTGGGTGTGAATCGATTGGCAACCGGCGGCTCAAATATGTCTCCACATAGATCGCAGGCGGATGGTTGGCATACGTGCCAAAGCTGTTTTTCCCCCCAAGCCTTGACTTGATCAGCCCGTCGGTCTCGATTGCATCTGCCCCGATTGACCACATTGCGCCGTTGTAACCGTCATGCGAATAGCCAAACCGCTTTGTCATCGCGCCAGTATTCATCGAGAGAAACACCGCTGATGCCACCGCCACTGCAATGACTATGGCCAGAGTGGGTCTTGTGGACGACCGCTTGGCAACTGGTCCATCGATCCCGAGCCCCGCCATTTCCGCGTTGCTGACTCCAGAAGCTTCACTGGCTTCGTCCGCAACCCCAGAGGATCCATTTCCCATCCGAGCGAGGTTACCCGGATGCTGCGATCTCACCGTGAAGCCGGCCGATTGGTAGTGAGGGAGCGGTGACCTTCCTGTGACGGATTTTACTTGCGTTTCCACAGGGCCTTGGTTTTTCAGCTGGAATTGAATATTGTTCAGGTCAACGTCGAGGCGGGGGCGATCTCCTCGACATCAAATATCTCGATCGCATTGCATCCATGGGGGATGGATTGAGTTCGCATCCACACGGGCTGTTTCGGCCTGTTGAAAGTAATTGCTTTGTCAAGAAAAGACGAAGCACACCTGTCATGGTTGATCGTTCGCGTCTGACCATTGTGCAAGGGCAATCCGGGTTCTCGTTGATCGAGGTCTTGGTGTCTCTCGTGCTCCTGTCGACCCTTATCGGTGGCATCAGTGCCGGGATCATGACGGTGACTCGGGCGAGCGACGGGTCCAACCGCTCAATCAAAGCGAATGCGCTGTTGAGCGGATTCGGTGAAGCGCTGCAACATCTGAGCTACCGGAACTGCAACACAGGTGACCTGAAGGCCAACTACGCCCAAGCGTTCGCCACCTACAACGCGGATCTGCCAGCAGGTGAACGACTGGTTCCTGTCGGTGCCAGTGACGTTTCAGTGACCGTTGATGCTGTGGACCCAGTCGGTGGTTGCGTCGGTGGTGCGCCGGACATGGGTCAGCAGATCCTCACCGTCAGCGCCGAGGTCCGAGGAGTGGTTCGGACAGCGGACGTCGTCAAACGTGATCCCGACTATGTTCCGACTGGCCCGGACTCCAATCCCAAGGCCACCTTGGTTAGCGCGTCCGGCGACCCCCAGGGTGTCGTTTCCCTGGACGGTTCCTTGTCTACGCCAGCAGCCGAGATTGTCTCGTATGCGTGGGACTGTGGAGCCGGTGGAAACACCATCCCGGTGACCTCTGATCCGGTCGACCCTGCAGCTGTTTGTACCTACACAGCATCGGGATCATCGGCACAGACTAAGACGATCTCCCTCACTGTTACTGACCAGTTCGGCGTGACCAACACCGACTCGGTGAATGTGGTCATCCCCAAGGCAAGTACTGCTCGTCTCGCTCCGGTCGCTGTGATCTCTGCGTCACCCACATCTGGCAACGCCGACCTGACTGTCACATTCAGCCCGGCAGGGTCGTCATCGCTCGATGGATCGATCGTCAAATATCAGTGGGACTTCGGGGATCCGCTTAGCGGATCTGAGAACAACGCTGAATCGACTACGTCTTCTACCCAGACCCACGTCTACCGTCGAGGTGGAACGTTCACCGCGACGCTGGTTGTAACCGACGACATCGGCCTGACCGGCACTGCGACGGTTGCGATCGTCGTAACCAAGCCTGGTCCGCCGCCGCCGATCGCACGGTTCACGATGTCGCCCCAGCCTGCAGTCGCCCCGCAGACGGTCAGTTTCAATGGCACTGCATCCACCGATGCCGGTGGCGGACCTGTTTCCAGTTACCTGTGGGACTTCGGCGACGGCACGACCGCTCCCGGTGCAACCACCACACACCTGTATGCATATCCGGGCACGTACACGGTTCGTTTGACGGTCAAGGACGCATCGAATGTGTCGGGCACTACCACCAAGGAACTTGTGGTTGGGATGCTCACCAACCCGGCCAATTTCCGAATGACCGATGCTCGGGGCGAATTGGCACACTCGGGTGACTTCTATTTCGCATGGACCAATCCGGGGGCGTCTGCAGGCGACTCAGTCGTATATGAGATCGAGATCAAGGCCGTCATCGGTTGTCTGGCCTTCGGGTCAAAGACCCGGAATGTCACCGCTGGAGCCCCTGGGTCGGTACAGACATATGACTTCAAGGTCGACTGGCCAGCATCCAATGTCTGCCTGTGGTCGACATATGAATGGCGGATGCGTACCCGCCGCACAAGCCCGAGTAACGGAGTCAGCTACAGCGCATGGACCCCGTACAAGAGTTGGTACATCGATCACACATGAAATCGTTCACCAAACCCACTTCACCAATTGCCGGCAGTGAGCCCAGCGGGGGGACGGCCGCCACTGGCGCACGCCTACCCGGACAGTCCGGTGTCACCCTGATCGAGGTACTGGCAGTTGTTTCGGTCTCGACCCTTGTTCTGTTGCCCCTGTTTAGTTGGATGCTGATGTCGATGGGCGTGCAATCCTCTAATGAGCAGCGCAACTCTGAGACGTTCAGCGTCGCTCTAGTCGAGACCTACTTCTCCCGCGATGTGGCAAACGCCAAAGCAGCGGTGTCTGCAACTGCCCCGGACGGAACCAAGCGGGTCGCTGGAGCGCTGCGTGACTGCAGCGGCGGTGAGAGCGCTGGCGGGGAAGTACAAGTAGCGCTCGTGACCGGCGCCAACCGACGAGTCGTCTACAGCGTCGTTCCAGTGGATCCAAACAACCCTGAGGATGGAAAGTCGCTGTGGCGCAGAGAATGCCCGAATCTGTCGGAGCCGACGGACGCAACACTGAATGACACGATTCTCAGCGCATCGGCATCGCTGAACCCGGGTGTGATCGCCCCTTCCACTCCAGGAAATGGGGGGACGGAGAAGCGTCTCGCGACTCGGATCGGTACATCCGTTGCATCGTGTCCTGACACCAACGGGACTGATCAGGATCCATTGTGCCGCTCGATTGTCGAACGGCTTACCTTCACCGACCAGTCCAAGGCCGCTGTGTTGCAGGGCACCCGACGGGTCAACAGCTATGCGGTACCGGGCACTCCGCCAATCGCCCGGTTCACCCTGTCGCCCAATCCGCCCGAGCGGAACCTGGTCGTCACCTTCGACGCGAGCACATCGACGGATCCAAGAGGCGGCACGCTCACATACGTGTGGAATTTCGGTGACGGAACCCCGGCTGTCACTGGTGGTCCAACGGTCACCCACACCTATATATCAACGGGTAGCTACACGGTGAGTCTGGTGGTCACCAACTCCGAGGGAACGCCGAGCGAGCCAGGGATTCGGACCGTCGCTGTGCAGCCTCAGCGCCCAACGATCGTCGTGCCGGGAGTGCCGCTCAGCGCAGTGAAGGGCACTGCGAAGACGGTGACTGCGAACATCACGCCACACGAAGCGGCGCTGTCGAACTACGTCATCGACTGGGGTGACGGAACCACGCCGGTCACCACTGCTGCCGCATGCGCCATGGGAGCTACTTGCAGCTTCAACCAATCGCATTCGTATTCCTCTCCGGGTTCCAAACTGGTGAAGCTCACCGCTACGGACGCGAGTGGGTTGACCTCAACACTGCTGTTCTCCATCTCTGTGGGCAGCGACGTCTACTACGTGAGCGCTGTGAACGGTTCCGATACCGCAACGTGCGGGTCATCAGGCTCACCCTGCAAGTCCGTCACCCAAGGACTCAACCGGGCCGTTGCCGATGGTCGAACCTTGGTGAAGGTGACCACTGGTTCATATGCACGCTTCGATCTGCGAAACGGAGTCAACCTAGAAGGCGGCTATGACGAGACGTTCCAGAACGCGAGCGGAACCTCGACCGTCACAGCATCACTCTCATCGGGATCGTATTCAGCGATACGTGCGAACAACATCTCGACAATGACCACGGTGACCCGATTCAAAGCTGATGGCATAACGGTTCCTGCGGGAAATCAGGCCCAAGCTGTGATCGTCGAGAACTCGTCCAAAGTCACCTTTGTCAACCTCACCGCTAACGGAGGAACGGGTGAAAATGCAACTGGTCTGTTGGTCACGGGATCTTCGACGGTCGTGGTCAACACTTCCACGATCAACAGTGGAACCACAGTCGGTGCTGGCAACTCGGCGTATGGAATCCGAGCCCTGTCGAACTCGAACGTAACCGTTAGCGGAGGTTCGGTGACGGCAACCGCAGGAATCGCCAGCGCAGATTCCACCGGGGCCAAACCGTCCAAGGCAGGGAACGGATGCGGTGGATCCAACGGTGGAAATGCGAGCGGGCCGAGCAGCCCCGGTAACGGCGGAGCTGGCTGCGGCAGTGGGGTGGCTGCGAGTGGAAGCGGTGGACAGGGCGGCAACTATTCCGGGAGCGGTAGTGGTGGTGGCAAAGGTGGCGGTGGCGCCGCTGGCGGCAACGGGGGCTGTGGCTCACTGTTCGGCTGCAGCACAAGTGCCGGTAACGGCTCAGGTGGAGCAACAGGGGGCGGCGGTTCTGCCGGCGCATCCGGATCGAACGGTCTGACTACTGCGAGCGACACATGGGTCCTCACACAAGGCGGCGTCGGTGGTAATGGCGGCGTCGGTGGTGGTGGCGGCGGTGGCGGTGGCGGCAAGAGCGCGTCCGCATCCGGTGGTGGCGGTGGATCCGGTGGCGGCGGCGGTAGCGGCGGCACAGGTGGAACGACTGGTGGAATGGCTGGCGGCGGATCATTTGGGATCTACTCGGTCAACGCGACGATTCAGGTGACCAACGTCGCGGTGACAGTGGCAAAGGGAGGCAACGGAGGAAAGGGATCGCCCGGGGGTGACCCAGGCACAGGGGGCACGGGTGGGACGGGCGGCGAGAAGTCGTGTTGTTCGGCCGGTGGTGGTGGAACAGGCGGCACCGGTGGTGCTGGTGGTGGTGGTGGCGGATCCGGCGGTGGAGCCGGTGGACCCTCGGTCGCCATCTTCCACAACGGCAGTGGAACTACATCGGTTTCTGGTGGAAGCCAAACAAAGGGTGCTGGTGGAACCGGGGGCGGTGGTGGAACCGCTGGTGGATCCAACGGCTCCACGGGCAGCGCAGGCAACACCGGTAAGTCGCTGAAGCTCTGGATCAACGGAACCGAGACGTCATGACCAGCCAGAAATTCGGTGCGGCAGGACTGAGCCCAAAGCTCCAACAACGTGGCCAGAGCGGGTTCATGTTGATTGCGGTACTGGCGCTCGTGGGACTCGTTGCGATCATCGGAACAGCTCTTGTCGCGATGACAATCACAGCGACCCGTGTCAGCGCCCAATCCACTCGTGAGACCGAGCGTGTGATGCAGTCCGACGCGGCGCTCGAATCGATCGTGAGTACCTTGCGTCGCAACCCGTCGGCAGCTCAGACCGATTGCTACGACAGTGCGACTCTGGGATCACACCCGAAGTCCTACATGTACCCGAGCGGTGCGTCAGTGGGCGAGGAGGGGAGTGTCATCGTCTCGTGTGAGACAACTGGAACTTTCAGTGCGGTCAGGGACATAACCCTTCGTGCATACACAGGATCGCCCGAGAAGTTGGCGGGTGTGGCGCGGGTTCAGATCACCGACATGATTGGTAGTGAGGTTCGACCGGGAATCAACCTGGTCGTGTGTGACTGGCAGTTGGGTTCCGCAGTGAGGACTTCCGCTGCGCCGTGTGCCTGACTGACGTTAGGCCTGTGCGACTTCGATGCCGTGCATCGGCTGTTTCTTTGTTGCTCAAAGTACTTGATCTGCGAAGCTTCTAGTTGATTCTCAGACTTGTTGAACCTGCCTCGCCCGCAATTGTCGGTATAGGTAGATTTACCTACGCCCTGCTGATCGCGCGAGGGCCCACAACGACAGCGAAAGGGTGAGAGTGCTGTATCGACTGACCAACAACTTCGCCGCCCGTAAGGCTGAATACCGACGCAATCAGGACGGCTTCTCGCTGATCGAGACACTCGTCGCATCCGTGATTTTCTCGATGGTCGGCGCCGCGATCCTCGCTGGCGTTGCCATGGTCATCCGTACCGACGCTGACCAGCAAGCTCGTTCCGCCGCTTCGGTCGCGTCCCAGAATTACTCGGACGTGTTGTTGTCTGCTCCGTATGTAGCTTGTGCACCAACCAGCGCGTACACGCCTGCAGCTCTGAGCCTGTCTAACCAGGACAAGGCGACAATCTCGGTCGAATCCGTTGCCTACTGGACAGGTCAACCTCTGCCAACTGTTGCTAACCCGACAGCTGCGCAGTGGGCCACAGCATTCGGCGCAAGCTGTACAACCGACAAGGGTCTGCAACGCGTGACCTACAAGGTCAACTCACAAGTCGGTGAACGGACAGCGGTCAAGACCGTGTCAGTCGTCAAGCGGTTCACCGATCCCCATACCGAGCCAGTACCTGACCCGCCACCCGGTGGTCGCATGTGCGTCATATCAGGGCAGAACGCAGCGCTGCCCAAGCGAGTCGAATCGACCTGGGTGAACGAGTTCGCTGGTTCCCAGGGCACCAACTACTCCACCGGGTCGAGCAGCCAGGAAATGAACATGCTCTACCTCGCAGGGTCACGCAGGTTCTCTTACGTCCGCTTCAACGTCGCACCGAATGTCGACTGCGACAACGGCGGCACCCTTCCGGCCAGCGCGAACATCATCGCTGCTGAAGTCAGGCTCTTCACCTTCAACATCGGTGGGCTGCCAGCATGTGGTGCCAACTCGTGTTGGCACGTCATGGAACGGGTCCGTGCCAACTGGAGCGAGTCCACGATCAACTGGTCCAACCAGCCCTGTCCTCATGCCGTTGGCGTCGACTACGGAAAGTCCTGCCAGGCGGGTAACGTGGCGAGCACCATCTTGTTCGAACACGGAACCGGGGCGTTCAACTGGTCCGCCCGATATCAGCGGGTCCAGTCGACGCAGTTGCTCAACGACGTGAAGTCCTTCTACACATCGCCGGCCACCAATTACGGATGGGTGATCAAGGAGGCATGCGCCGAGACCTACGGCAAGGCCTGCGGTTCGATATCGCCAGGCTTCCAAATGCGGTCCAGTAGATCGACCAACGTCGACCAACGTCCAACTCTGACGGTTTGGTACTGAGGGGGCAGCGATGGACTTCTACAGATCATTGTCCAGACTCTCTCGCCAGCACCGGGATCTTCGGCGGGCGTCGTCGTCCCAAGGTGGCTTCGCGATCGTTGAGTTGTTGGTCTCGCTTCTTATTGCGGTCCTTGTTATTGGCGTGACCGTCTCTGCCCTCGCCGTAA
>JAGQSZ010000355.1 GCA_020439285.1 Microthrixaceae bacterium | reverse complement strand
AGGACCCTTCCTCGAAACCCGCTCAATTGCAAGCTTCTCGCCGTCGATTTTGGTGTCGGAGTGGGGACTTGAACGCCGAGTCTGGCCGTGACGCCTGGTGTCGCAGAATGCCGTTCTGGCCCGGTATATCAAGGTTTTCGGCGATTCCACATGCCGTTCTGTGTTGCCTTGTATCGGCCGTTTTTGGGGTGTTTTTCCCAGAAGTGATGACAAATTGATGACAAGCGACACCTCGGTTGGAGATAGCCGCACCTGCTTGCTGAACCCATCACTCATCTATGGGTCCATAGGCCGGAGTGATGGCAGATGCGCGGCTAACCACTCGCTGGTCGCCACCTCGTCATATGCGCCCGACGCGATAGCGACCATGAAATCAACGGCCTCATCCGTCCCGACCTCAAGTCGGTGTCCGTTGAGTGCAAGGAAGACAGTGAGCGACTGCCACGCGAGCCGCTTGTTTCCATCAGGAAGCGGATGGTTCCGAGCGATGCGGACCACTAGCACCGCGGCTTTCTCCAGTAGCGAGGGATAGAACTCTTCATCACCGAACCCTGCCTGTGGAGCGTGCAGCGCTGAGTCGAGAAGTTCCACACGCGACGCGCTCAACAGAGTCCGAGCATCGATACCCGTGACAGCCTCAGCAATTACCAGAGCTTCGGCCAAGGTTAGATACCTCATTCGGCGAGGCGGTCCAGGATCTCCTTGTCACGCTCGACCAGAGTCTGCAGAAGCGACATGAACTCTTCGTCTTCGCGTACTCGATCGACCTCGGCCCGCAAGGCATCAAGGATGACCTGATTGACGCTCACGCCGCGAGCCCGAGCGATGACCTCGGTGGTGCCAGCCAGATCTTCCGGAAGTCGAACCGTCGTAGCCTTGCGCGTCATGACGTCATGATACCACCTCGATCAATAGCTTCGACGCCGGCATTCGGGGAACGAGTCCGACTGTCGTCCTTGTCGACGCTCGACCCACCGGTAGGCCGGACGCTTGGCGACGTACTTCGGGGGGATCGGACCGTCAGCGTCGGCGAGCGGCGATCCACGTGAACGACTGTTCAGTGTCCCATGGGGTGACGTGGACATCGCGCTTCTGTACGACCGGTTCGAAATCCGGACCGAGGAAGTCCACCAGTTCCCGGGGGCTGTAGCGGCGTACGGGCAGGCCGGAGCACTGCTCGGGTCCATCGCTGTCAAACACAGCGATTACGACAACTCCATCTGAAGTAAGGGCGTTGTCGAGCAGCTTCCGGTAGCGCTCGCGATCAGCATCATTCGTGATGAAGTGGAGTACAGCGCGGTCGTGCCAGAGTCGGTAGCGCCTGCGAGGTTTCCACGTGAGCACGTCAGCATTGATCAGCTGGATATCGGCCCCATCGCCTGATCGTTTCCGGACCGATTCCAGTGCAGCCTCGGACACATCGAGCACCGTCAGATCGGTGTGCCCGCGGGCAGCCAGCTCATCAACGAGATGCGACCTGCCACCACCGACATCGATCACAGGGTCACCCGCCGCTACACCAAGGCCCTCGATGAGCCCGAGTGAAATGGTCGGCACGTCCTGGTACCACGACACATCATCACCGTGCTCGGAGTAGGCACGGTCCCAATGCTCTGCCAACCCACCAACAGCATGGTTGTCAGCGCCTCGCTCAGCAGCACCGTGCTCAGCGATTGGATCCGACTCGTCGTCGGCCACCGGCCGGAGCCGATCGGCAATCGCTGTTACGACAGCAAGGATCCGGTGGGTTCCAGCGTCAATACCCTTCTCAAAGTCATCACCGTCGACCGCCATGTCGTTGGTGACATGGGCGATGCACACGACGTCACGGGAGCAGGCTTCGGCGTACGCGTACAGCGCCGCCGCCTCCATCTCTACCGCATGGATTCCGCGCCTCCGGGCAGCCTCGATCGCCGTCTCTGTCTCACGATACGGAGCGTCAGTCGTCCAGGATCGGCCACGTCGGACAGGTTCGGTCAACCCATCGAAAGCACCGTCGAGCGCCTCGGCGAGTAAAGGATCTAAAGACACCCACTCGGTCGGCGGAAGGTAGTGGTGGCTGGTGCCCTCATCACGTAGAGCCTCAGTGATCAGCACGAAGTACGGCGGCGAGTCCAAGGGGACGATGCGCCCCGCTGAGGTCACCGATAC
>JAGQSZ010000354.1 GCA_020439285.1 Microthrixaceae bacterium | reverse complement strand
CGGTATCGCAGTCGAGAAACAACTCGCGCTGTTCGCGGCACTGCCCGCCCTGCTGGTTCTGCAACCGGCGTTCGTGAGTTCCGCGGGAGCGCTCGGAGGCATCCTGTCGAGTCGCATCTCCACCAACCTGCACCTCGGCCTGGTCGAACCCGACATGCGGCCTGGAACCCAAGCCAAGCGCGACGCTCTGCTGGTGCTGCTGATCGGATTCCCGGTCTTCGTATTCAACGCAATCGGCGCGCACTTCACCGCAGCGTTGTTGAACGAACGGAGCCCGGGCCTGTTCTGGATGTTGGCCGCATCGCTCCTCGGCGGGTTGATCGCCGTGTTGTTCGTGATCGCCCTCGCGTATTACGGAACGATCGCGGCGTGGCGATCAAACCTCGATCCGGACAACTACGGCATACCGATCGTCACCGCGTCGGTCGACTTCGTGGGCGTGGTCGCGCTGGTACTGGTACTCACCCTTCTGGGTGTCCGCTAACTGGCACGATCTCATATCTGACGGGGCGTCAGATTCGCTGTTAGCGTTCGCCCCATGAATCTCGAGTTGACCGCCGAGGAGCAGGCATTCCGGGAGGAAGCACGCTCCTGGCTGCGTGACAACCTGCCAACCGAAGAACGTCCGCCAGAGGGCCAAGAGATGCGAGAGTTCGACCTCGCGTGGCAACGCACCCTCTATGACGGTGGTTGGGCCGGCATCAACTGGCCAGTCGAATACGGCGGCCGTGGCCTCACCGACATCCAGCAGATGATCTGGTACGAGGAGTTCGCCAAGGCCGATCCTCCGTTCACCCTCAACAACTCGTGCACCTTCGTGGGCAACCTGCACGGCGGTCCGACGATCATCGTCAACGGTGACGAGGAACAGAAGTCGCATTATCTGCCACGGATCCTCAAGGGCGAGGACGTGTGGTGCCAAGGGTTCTCGGAACCGGGCGCCGGTTCCGACTTGGCGAGCCTGAACACTCGGGCAGTCATCGATGGTGACGAACTCGTTGTCACCGGTCAGAAGACTTGGACCAGTTACGCGCACGTTGCTGATGTCCAAGAGCTATTGGTCCGCACCGACCCGGACGCACCCAAGCACAAGGGCATCACTTGGGTTATCTGTGACATGCGCACCCCCGGCATCGAGATCCGCGAGATCCGCACGATGAGCCACGTGACCGATTTCTGCGAGGTCTTCTATGACGAGGTCCGCATCCCGCTGACCAATATCGTCGGCGGACTCAACAACGGTTGGCGAACTGCGATGTCAACGCTGAGCTTCGAGCGCGGCACCGCGTTCATGGCCGATCAGGTGGAACTCGCCGCGACCGTCGAGCGTCTGATCGAAGAGGCCCGCACCCGCACCGGGCCCGATGGCAAACGTCCGGCGATCGCCGACGACGAGATCGCCCGCCGACTAGCGACCGTGCGTTCCGAGGTCGCGGCGCTGCGAGCCATGACCATCACCGGAATCTCCCGCACCGCCCGCAGCGGAGTTCCCGGACCGGAGGGGTCGATCGTTCGTCTGTTCCACGGCGAACTACACCAGCGGGTCTACCAACTCGCACTCGAGATCATCGGCCCCGATGCTCTGCGTCTAACCCCAGTCGACGGTGACGGCGTGTGGACCGGGCCGTACCTCCAGTCCTTCGCTTACACAATCGGCGGCGGCACCACCGATATCCAGCGCAACATCGTCGGCGAGCGTGTGCTCGGCCTTCCCCGAGCCTGAGTACCGAGGAACTGAAATGGATCTACTACCAACTCCTGAGCAGGAAGAGATCATCTCGACTGTCCGTTCTCTGTTGGAACGCGACTTCAACCTGCACACACTCGCTGACCGAGACGGAAGCGCGTCAGTAGTCGACCGCGGCACTTGGTCGAAATGCGCCGAACTCGGATGGTTCGGACTGGGCCTATCTGAGTCCCTCGGGGGTGTCGGATACACCCTCGCCGAAGAAGCACTCCTGTTCACCGAACTTGGAGCACACGCCACTCCGGGACCTTTCCTGGCCACAGTTCTTGGTGCGCGCCTTGCGGCACTTGCTGGTGTTGGCGACGTTGCGGCATCGATTCTCGCTGGCGACAAGATCGTTGCTCTGGCTGAACCACACACCTTCGCCGAGGCGACCGCTTCACCGACGGTCAGCGGGACCTTCCGGGTGACC
>JAGQSZ010000353.1 GCA_020439285.1 Microthrixaceae bacterium | reverse complement strand
ATGTGATCATCCTCGGCGTCCCAGGCGAGGGCGGAAAACTTGAGACGGTGCTACTCAGCGAGGCGGTGAAGAGCGCGAAAGAACAGACGGAGCGCTGGGCAGCCTACTGCGAGGAACAAGGTCTCGACCCCGTCATACCGTTGATGCTCGTCCAGGTCGAGGACAAACCGACCGCAGCCGACTTGAAGATGGTTGTCGGCGCAATCCTTGACGAGTGGGATGAGCTGACAGAGCGCAATATTCGCCACGTCCTGAGCGGGCACGGCGACATCACCACAGCGGGTGTGACCATCCGGCACGTCGAGCCAGAGACTGTTCAGGAGAAGAGTTACATCCGCGTTCTGCTCGCGATCAACGCGGTCAACACAGGCTGGGATTGCCCGCGCGCGGAGGTTCTGTTCTCCATGAGGGGCGGGCAAGACCCCACTTACATCACGCAGTTTGTCGGTCGCATGGTTCGGACGCCACTGGCTCGACGGATCCCGTCTGATGAACTGCTGAACTCCGTGACCTGCCTGCTGCCAAAGTTCAACGCGGACACGACAGAAGAAGTCGTGAAGGCGCTGACCGACCGCGCCTACGACGAGTTCAGCACTGGTTCCGGCGGCGGGAATCAGCGGGTCGTGCGAGACCCTGTGAAGCTGCATCCGAACACGGCAGTTCCGAAGGCGGTGTTCGACTTGTTCGGAACGCTGCCGAGTGAAACGAAACCCGAACCAGCCGCAAAGCCTGTTGCCAACCTGTTCAACGCTGCTGTTGCGTTGTCCGGCGACGGGTTGCTCGAAGGCGCGAACGCGACCGCCTACACGCTGATGTTCGACGTGCTCGACAGCATCTACAACGCCTCGGAGCACAAAGCCGCCATCGCAGAAGCGATGAAGGACATCGAATCCGCCGACCTCGCGGTGTTACGCATCAGCATGGAGGACGGTTCGAAGACGGAATCCACCAAGACCCTCGTCGCGGACAACCGTGCGATTGATGACGCCTTCAGCCGTGCATGCCGTGCGATCACCAAGAACATCGCCACCAGGTACCAGAAGTTCCGCGCTGAACGGGACAGGGACGAAGACGGCACACTTGACCTGATACGCGCCAAGGTAGAGGTCGCGGCGCTGGCGACGCTGCCTGTGGTGAAAATCGCGCTGGACGAGAAGGCAGCCTCCACCGTCAAGGTCTGGATGGCGCAACACGAGGCGGGGATCCGCGCGCTGAGCGACGAGCGGAAAGCGCAGTACAACCGAATCAAGGGACGTGCTGGCGTGCCGTTGCTGGAGCCCGCGACCCTTCCGACGACGCGACTGGAGCCGACGAAGGCGAAGGATGGCAAGACACCGCTACCCACAGCCGAGCGGCACCTCCTCTCCGATGAGAACGGCAAGTTCCCATTGGAGTTCAGGAGCGGCTGGGAGGACGAAGTCCTCGGCGTAGAGCTGGCGCGAACAGGCGCTGCCGAAGTCATCGGCTGGTATCGCAACCCCTCGGCGGGGACGGAGAACGCCATCCGCATCCCGTATCAGAAGGTGGACGGCACCTGGACGACGGCGCAGCCCGACTTCATCTTCTTCCAGAAGGCACACGATGGCGGCGTGATCGCTTCGGTGGTTGATCCGCACGGCGCAACCTGGAGCGGCATTGAACGTCTCCGTGGGTTCGCGGACTTCGTGGAGCGCCATCCCGACGCTTGGGCTGGGTTCGAGTCGCTCGCGAAGAACAACGCCGGAGAGTTGGTCAAGCTCGACCTCCTCAACCCGGAGGTACGGGAGGCGATCCGCGCCAACGTGGCTACCGACGAGACCCTGTTCAACAGCTCGCATGCGGTGAAGTACGCATAGCAGCGATGTACCGCTCAGCGGAGGTGCCACCTGTAACGGGCTCTGTAACGCGGTCTGTAGCAGCACCTGTAACGGCACCTGGAACAGGTGCTTCGAACCCGCCAGGGCTTGATTGGGCACCGTAAACGCCCATTTCAGCGCGCTATAGGGAAGTGCGAGTGGTGAGAGAAGTTCGGGTTCAGGAAGCACCCGCTACTCGATGCCTGTAACGCGCCGGAACTAGAAGAACCCCTCACCGGGGAGAGTCGGTGAGGGGTTCTGATCGGGGGCGACGCGGCTATACCGCTACAAGCTCAGGTTCCTGGTCGGCGGAGAGTTCCCGCGCGGCGGTGCAGATGCGTCCAGCGGTGGTGGCGGAAAC
>JAGQSZ010000352.1 GCA_020439285.1 Microthrixaceae bacterium | reverse complement strand
CGCTTCGTGGAGCAGACACCGGGTGTGAGCGACGCTGTGTGCGTCAGCTCTGACGGACTACTGATGTCCATGTCCACCAACTTGGACCGTGGACGAGCTGATCAGTTCGCCGCTATTGCTGCCGGGCTGACCAGCCTCTCCCTCGGCGCTTCACGGTGCTTCGGATATGGCGCAGTTGACCAGATCATGGTCGAGATGAGCACCGGCTTTCTCTTCGTAGCGTCGATTTCCGATGGCAGCTGCCTGGGCATCCTGACCGACAAGAACGCGGACGTCGGACTCGTCGGATACGAGATGACGATGCTCGTCGAACGATTCGGCTCGCTTCTCACGCCACAGGTCCGTATCGGGCTGCGCAACGCGCTGGCCGTGGGCTGACGTAATCATGGGTGCCTCGGAAGCAGACTGGCGCTCGGGTGGCGTCGCGCCCGAGGAAGACCTTGACGATGACAGCTTGGTTCGACCGTTCATAATCACTGGTGGTCGGACCCAGCACCATCGTGTGACCTTGAGAGTCGAAGCTCTTGTCGTTGTCACCGATGTCGAACCGCGGGGATCGCTGCAGTTCGAACACGCTCAAATCGTCGAACTCTGCCAGGCGCCCATCTCAGTGGCCGAAGTTGCGGCCCGGTTGAACGTGCCCCTAGGAGTCGCCCAGATCCTCGTGGGTGACCTGGCTGACGCAGGCATCGTCAAGGTTCACGAATCCACCCCGATAGCGACCCCAACACTTCTCCTTAGGATGATCGATGCAGTACGAGCACTCTGACCAAGCGATCGAGGCCCGAACGCCACAAGCCGTGAAGTTCCTGGTGGCAGGCGGATTCGGCGTCGGCAAGACAACCTTCGTGGGAGCGATCTCAGAGATCGAACCGCTTACGACCGAAGCAACCATGACCGCCTATTCCGAGGGCGTGGACGACCTGTCCAAGGTCGACCAGAAGACCTCTACGACAGTGGCGATGGACTTCGGTCGCATCACCATCGATTCCGACATCATCCTCTACCTGTTCGGAACGCCTGGACAGGAACGCTTCTGGTTCATGTGGGACGACCTCGTCGATGGGGCACTTGGAGCGGTGGTCCTGCTCGATACCCGACGAATAGATGACTGCTTCGCTGCAATCGACTATTTCGAGAACCGCGGCGTGCCCTTCATCGCGGTCGTGAACCAATTCCCCGACGCCGGTTCCTACGCGCTCGAGGACATACGTGAAGCCCTTGCTCTATCTCCCGATATCCCGCTGGTCCGCGCTGACGCCCGCTCGAGAGAGTCAGTGAAGATGGTGCTCGTGGCTCTACTGGATCACTTGATCCAGCGGGCAATGGCAGGCCAAGAGATGCCGGTCTCCTAACCGGGTCAGTCCGAGCTCGATGCTGACGCTGTCGAGCTGCTTGATGTGCTCTCGGAGGGTGCGCTCGAGGTGCTCGACGAATCGGAAGAACTCGACGAGCTAGATGAAGACGAACTCGTGGAGCTCGATGAGCTAGAGGACGATCCGCCCGACGACGAGCTCTTCGATGAGGATCTCGAGTCGTTCTTGTAGAAACCGCTGCCCTTGAACGAGATCCCCACCGGCTGGAATACCTTGCGGAGCTGAGGCTCGTTGCAATTGGGGCAATCCGTCAATGCATCATCTGACATCGACTGTTGGATTTCGAACTGATGACTACAGTTCTTGCAGCGGTATTCATAGATGGGCATGTTCAGCTCCGCATGATGCTTGTCGAGGCGTCGGATCCTCAGGGCGACCGTGGCCGCGATGTTTGAGACGCCGCCGGGTTGATGGCCACAGGTGTTGGCACTCATCCCTTTCGAGTGCCAATTGTAGCCCTGCGACGGTGCTGCTCCCAAGGCAGGGTATCTCTACCCAAATGGCCGTAGGACCTTCCGTGATGTCTTACATGCGAAGTAGTCTGAGTTCCCTATGAGCCGAGTCAGAAAAGCAGTGATTCCTGCCGCGGGGCTCGGTACCCGCTTTCTACCCGCGACCAAGGCCCAGCCCAAGGAAATGCTGCCTGTCGTTGACAAGCCGGCAATTCAGTATGTGGTGGAAGAAGCGGTTCGCTGTGGCCTTGATGACATCTTGATCATCACAGGCAGGAACAAGCGCAGTCTCGAAGATCATTTCGATCGCAACTTTGAACTTGAGCATCAACTCAAGTTGAAGGACAAACAAGAGAACTACGACGAAGTTG
>JAGQSZ010000351.1 GCA_020439285.1 Microthrixaceae bacterium | reverse complement strand
CACACCAACTATCGACAGAATCGAAACCGCCACCAGTACTTCGACAAATGACATCCCACTCTGCCCTCGCCGACTAGTCGAACCGACTTCAGCCAACGTCAGCGACCCTTCACTCCACAGCGCCGATCACGGGCACGAGGAACTATCGGAAGGACGGTCGGGACTATTACGAATCGGCGGTGCTGGACCCCAATAGATCAGTCGTTGAACACTCGGTCGATGATTTCAACCTCGGCTCTAGGGTTATTGCCACCCTTGTCTACAAACCGAGCACGGACTCGCATTCGGTCCGCGCTCGATCGTGTGGCAGTACACGAAACCTGCCGATCAGCGACGGCTTCCCCTGGAACGGCACCGCTGCCAGGCGCTGCAATGCCCCATTCACTGGTACGCATCCGGAACGCGGCGCCATCGGCGTTGCAGTTCCTCCCGGGATAGTCGGGCGGGCAAGCCTGGTCGATCGCCCAACCTTGATTGAGACTTGGGACTGCGTAGTACGTCGCGACGTCAAGGGCGAGTCCTGGCCGGGTCACTACCTGGAAGCGGGGTCCGAAGTCTCCGCTTCCACTGCCATGGTCGAACACTTCGTTGCCGTCAGCCAACGTTGCCAACGGCGTCCCCCACGTCGCAGAGTCCTCACTCCATGCTGTGGTCACCCTCTTGAGGACATGCGTGCAGTCCGTGGCGCAGTCGACCGCTCCCTCAACTTTCCAGGTGAACAGACGCAGAGAAGCCGACCGGACCTGCATCCCAGTTGGCAACTCGCCCCCTTCGGCACATGGCGTGTGCCCGGGGACGATCGGGAACTTCACCAGTGACCGGAACCGTCCACCTGAATTACCCGTCACGGTCATGGTGAGCGCTGTTCCATCGACCTGTGTCGGGTTGGCCTCACTTAGCGAAGCGTCCTCGGATGCCGTGATGGTGCAACGCTTCCCACCGCCGGGAACCTCACCGAAAGAATTGTCATTGGTGCCGGTGTACCGCTTCAGGGCGTTCGTGGAGCGCACCACTTTGGGACCACTCGCTCTGTCTCGAATCACCTGGTACCAGACACGCTGCAACCCTGAGTCCGATGTGCTGTCCGCTGAATCGCATGTGGAAGCAAAACTCGCAGGGTTGCTTCCTTTCACCCAGAACTCGACGGCCGGTTCGCTTGGATCACTCTGCCCGACTTCGATCCGGTAGCCGGGCACTGAACTGAACCCAACTGGCGCTGCATAGTCCGAAGCAGTCGCACATGGAATGTAAGGAGTGGCGGCAAGCGCATCCGAGTAGTTACGGGCGACCACTTCGGCGTTGGCAAGTTCGCGATGAAAAGCACTCGCCCTCATCGCAGTCACGATCGAGGCCGTGACGGCCACAGCGACTATCGACAGCACTGCACTGGCAACCAAGGCCTCCAAGAGCGCTACACCGCGTTGGTCTCTGTTCCGACGATCTACGAGAGTCAGGGTGGAACCGGGAGTCTCTTGCAAGAAAAGCTCCTGAACTATGGGATTGGGGGGCAGATCAGCCGGGTCAACGACCCGACCAGGAGGGCCGACAACGACCATCAAATGACTGGCCTTCAGGCTGTTCTCGTCGAACCTACCAACCGGTAACAAAAGATTGAATGCTCGTTCAATTATTGTGCCCGATGTCATGATGTTCGTGTGAGGAAGCTTGTCTACGAGGACTCTGGCACCTCACCTGGTAAAGGGTTCCGTACTAAAACAACCCTTCCCCTGAAGGCGAGTTCGTTCTACTCTCTGCCAAGCAACTATGGCGATGGGCGGCGTTTCGCACGGTGGTTGCCGAGGAGTTGCCAGAGCGCTGGCTGCTCGGTCTGTCGACAACCAGAAGGGAACGAATATGGCTCACATCGGCCTACCAGAAGGACTACCGGGAATTCTTGGCCCCATGACGTTTCGCCCAGAAACTGCCGCACCGCTCAACGAACTAGCCGAAGTGCTTCTCCGTGGAGACAACTCGCTCACCCGGGGCGAGCGCGAGTTGATCGCAGCGCGTGTGTCACGCTTGAACGGTTGTCAGTTCTGTTGTGATTCACATAGCACGTTCGCTGCTCTGCAGGTCGATGGCGGGTTCGACACTGTCGACTGCGTTCTCGACGAGCCAGACTCCGCACCCGTCTCGTCCAAGATGCGGGCGCTGCTCGCCATTGCTGCCCAAGTGCAACAAGGTGGAAAAGCAGTCACGTCC
>JAGQSZ010000350.1 GCA_020439285.1 Microthrixaceae bacterium | reverse complement strand
AACGGCTGCAACCAAGGTGCCCAGCAGAACCGAGCGCTCACTTACGAAGTAGATCATCACAGCGAACGGGGCAGCTAGTACCACTAGCGCCAAGATCCCCAGAGCCAGCATCAGACTCGCTACGCAGCCTTGGCCCGTGTCGCCCGCCGCCAATGGATTGGCGCTCGCCGGCATGGCCACGGGTGCGAGTGACGCTGTGAGGACGGCAATACCCGATGTGCTCACGATCGAACCAAAGGCGATGAGCAGCGCTGCGGGCAACCATGCCCACCCGTTACCCATCGCCGCCAACACCACCGGAATAGCCACGGCGAAAGGACCGATCGTGACGATGCTGGTCAGGACCTTCGCGCGCACCAATGTGGGCCCGGTCGCACCTGCCTCGACCTCGGCCCACAGCGCTGGACCATCCACGCCGAACGCGTTGTTGCCATCGAATAGCACCGCAAATTGCAACAATCCCCCGAGCATTACGGCCCGGGGGTCCTGCAGTCCGCCATCGAAGATCGGTCCGAGGACCATGACTCCTCCCCCAACGACCAAGGCAGTCACTGTGTTGACGGCCTGTCGCGGCGTCCTGATCTTGGTCATTATCGAACGTCTGGCGACTGCTCCGACAGGACCGGGGCTGATACGAGAAACGAATGACAGCCGCCGCTGGAGGCCCTTGGCTCCGGTCTTCATCGATCTTCCATCAGTGACCACGGGTGGAACCGTGATCAACCTGTGGGTGCTGCGAACCGATGCCCACGCCAGCAACGGCAACCATGAGATGCCCAGGACGAAGGCTAGATATCGTTCCGAACCGGATCCGGTTACGACTACACCAAGTTGACCCGGTGGGGTGAACTTCGCTGCCTTCGCAACGACTCCGAGCCCTTCCGCGTTCCAACGGTTCTGATTACCCGAAATGAAGTTGACCAGGAGCCACCCGACCAGTGCCGAGATTGTGGCCGAAGCCTGTGCCAGTTGACGGAAGCGCCCCGTCGCCCACATGCCGAGCACGTTGGCCGTTGTACGACTGAACAACAACAATGTGAGCCACCATGCGATGATCACGGCCAAGATCATCAGATCATGGGACACTGCCCCGGTTCGCCATCCGATGAACAGGCCTGCGCCGCTCAGCGCCGCCAGAATCGACGGGGGCCCGACCGTTGCGGCGAGGAGCATCCCAAACCCGAGTTGAGTGGCAGACAACGGCTCTGACCCCAGTTGCCTTGGATCCAGCGACGCCTCCACCCCAGTCGCTGCCGATAGCAGGCCAACACCGAGTGCTGTGACTGCCAGCACGACGATCAGCGCATCGTCAGCAACGTCTTCGAATCCGCCGATGGTCGCGAACATGATCAGGGCTGACACACCGAAAACAAGCGACAGAGTCACAGAGATGAGCAACTGGACTTTGCTCGCGAACGTGCCCTTGGCTCCGCCCAACAGCAGCGCCCATTTGAGCGACGCTATGGCCACGACCGGTCGCCACGGTGATCTGCCAGAGCGCTTCAACGGTTAGAACCCAGAACGTGGATCGTCACTCGGGCCACTGGTGTAGTCGCCGTCACCGCTCAGCCATGACAGCGTGGTCGAATCAACCGGAGCGGCGCCGATGAGAGCGATGAACGCTTCCTCGAGCGTCCCCGCTCCCCTCAGTTGAGCAGTGGAACCGCTCGACAGGAGTCGTCCCTTGGACATCACAGCGACGTAGTCACACATCTTGTCAACGAGTTCCATCGTGTGTGATGAGAACACAACCGTGCCTCCTGCTGCGCGGTAACGGTCCAGTACCGAGCGCACGGCAAGGACCGATACGGGATCAACACCCTCGAAAGGCTCGTCGAGCACCAGGACCTTGGGTCGGTGCAACAGCGCTGCAGCGATTGCGGTCTTCTTGCGCATTCCGTGGCTGTATCCGCCTATTTGTTTGTCCACCGAATCGCCCAGGTCCATGACATCGAGCAGCTCTTTGCTCCGATGCTCGACCACGTCTGCGGGCATCTGCCGGATGGCACCCAGGTGAACCATCAGTTCCTTGGCGGTCAATCGCTCGAACAGGTTGAGTGGATCTGGCACCACGCCAAGGAGTTGTTTGACCGTGACGGGTTCTGCCCAAGTGTCGTGTCCGACGATCCACGCCTGACCGTAATCCGGGCGCAACAAACCGGTGATCATTCGCAACGCGGTGGTCTTTCCCGAACCGTTGGGTCCGACCAGACCACAGAAACTCCCCACC
>JAGQSZ010000349.1 GCA_020439285.1 Microthrixaceae bacterium | reverse complement strand
CTAGAGAGTCATGGGCGTCGGGAGGCCTGCGCAGATCACAGACCCGTTGGATGCAGCGATGGAGGACTTCCTGGTCCATCTCGCTGTTGAGCGCCGAAGGTCAGTGCGAACCCTCGATGCATATCGACGTGACCTTCGACGATACGCAGGGTTTCTTGCGAGTATTCAAAAGAGCTCGTTGAACGTCGAGCGTGATCACGTTGTCTCGTTCAAGAACAACCTGTCGAGCGATGGTCTGGCTCCGTCATCGGTCACGCGTACCGTCGTCTGTGTCCGAAGCTTCCATCGCTGGTTGGCACTCGAAGGCTTCCGCGGTGATGACCCTACGGCAGATCTTGCGACGGGAAAGACCCCCGACGCGCTACCCAAGGCGCTTTCGGAGGCGCACATAGGAGCGCTGTTCGACACCGTTAGCGCCGATCTGGCCACTGACCCCCTCAACGTGCTCGCAATGAGAGACGAAGCTTTACTCGAGGTGCTCTACGGAACCGGTGCGAGGGTGTCGGAGGTGACCGGTGTCAGCTTCGGCGATCTGGATCTGGATGGCCGGTTGCTTCGAGTCATGGGAAAGCGGTCCAAGGAGAGGATCGTTCCCCTTGGACGTCACGCCCTGCGTTCACTCGAACGTTGGCTCGATGACGGTCGACCCCGCTTGGTGCCCGAACGGTGGCGTAGCCGAGATGACTCCGATGCTGTGTTCCTAGGCGTCAGAGGAACGCGGATAACCCGTCAAGCAATCTGGCAGATGTTGAACAAGCGAGCGGTTCGAGCCGAAATCCCCCCCAACCTTCTGAGCCCGCACGTCCTGCGACACTCTTGCGCTACGCATCTGTTGGATCACGGTGCTGATATCCGCACCGTTCAAGAACTTCTGGGCCATGCTTCGATAAGCACAACCCAGAGGTACACACGTGTAGCGACCGAGAGGCTCTTCGCTGTGTACATGGACACCCATCCGAGAGCGAGAGCAAATAGATGAAACTCCATTTGGCGCACCGCTCACGTCGATTCTTCGGGTCCCTTCTACCGGTTCACGTCAAAGCCGAGGACGCCGATTGGGTCGCCGGGCTCCTCTCGGAGTCAGAGCTTGCGGCGTTCTACAGGATGTGTGTCCGTGATCAGGTTCACTCGATCGGGGTCGCGAGGAAGGTCGAGGCGAATCTCGGTGCCCTTGACAGTTCCGAACCGAGTGACTGGATCCTTGTGGCTGCGTTGATGCACGACGTTGGGAAATCCATGGTCGAACTCGGCACGTATGGTCGGGTTATGGCTTCGCTGGCTGGTTGGGCTGCGGGTGAGGAAATGGCTCCGGCCTGGGCACAAAAGAGGGGAATGACCCGAAAGATCGGCTTGTACCTTCAACACCCGGAACTGGGCGCAGACATTCTCCGGATGGCCGATTCAGACCCCAGAGTCGTGGCTTGGGCACGTGAGCACTACTACAAACCAGAACTGTGCAGCCTGCCCGACGATGTAGTCAGATTGCTCGTGGCGGCTGACAACGGGACGCTGAAGATTCCCGACGCGGCTCAGGTCGATTGACTGACAACCGAGCTGGGCACCGTTTGATCGTGTCGCAGCCCGGTCCGGCTAACCCTCGAGGAGCCCGATATTCCCCTTGGCGCGAGCCACTACAGGACCGGCAACCTCGCGGGCCTTGGCTGCTCCCTTGGCAAGCGCGCTGTGAACCGAGCCCATCTCGTTGTCGAGTTCGGCCATTCGTTCTTGAATCGGTCCGAGCGCCTCTATTACAGCCTCAGCGGTATCGACCTTGAGCGGCCCATACTGGCTGTAGTTGCCTGCAAGGGACTCGGGGTCCGTGTTGGTGGCAGCACCCAGGATCGATAACAGATTCGAGACCCCGGGCTTTTCCGCTATGTCGAAGCGAACCTCGCTCTCGGAGTCTGTAACAGCGCGCTTGAACTTCTTGAGTATCGCCTTTGGGTCATCGGACAACAGGATCGTTCCAGAGTCTGAGTCCGCGGACTTGGACATTTTGGATGTCGGATTCTGCAGATCCATCACCCGTGCCGCTGCCTTTGGAACAACGGCCCGGGGGAGCACAAACGTCTCTCCGTACCTCGAGTTGAAGCGTTCAGCAGTGTCACGAGCGAGCTCTATGTGCTGGCGCTGATCCTCTCCCACGGGCACCTTTTGGGTGTCATAGAGCAGGATGTCCGCCGACTGCAGAGCCGGGTATGTGTACAGGCCAGCGGAGATGAACTTGCGGTTTTCGGTCTTGTCC
>JAGQSZ010000348.1 GCA_020439285.1 Microthrixaceae bacterium | reverse complement strand
CGCATCGGCATTGAAGGGCGTCTCACCGACGACGGTAGGCAGGGTCATCTCCGCCGCGAGGGAACTGCAGGACACCCCGCAGCGGGAACTCACCGCCGCGTAGTCCGCCCACAGACAGAACCCCTCACCGACTCTCCCCGGTGAGGGGTTCTCTCTATCTGGAGGACGTTCCAAGACTGTTACAGGCTCCCCGCTACAGGGACGATTGTCCCCGTTAATCCCCGCAACAGCGGGACTGTCCAAAATCAGGGCACATCTGTGTCGTATAGGGCGTCTGACCTCACGGAAAACAACACTCATCGAGTGTCCACCAGACCCGAATTCAAGCCCTCGGCTCGCGTTACAGGGACTGCTACAGGGATTAAATTGTCCCCGTAACCATCCCCGTTCGCCGCACCATTCTTTAGTCCATTCTTTGTTAATAAACCAACAACACATATCGCCAGGTCAGACTGCATAAAAGGTAACCGGAAAGAATTTCCAAAACTAAATGCGAGATAGCTTCCCATTCGCCGAAAACCGAGCTAAACTCTTTATTAGCTGAATCGCGCCTATTCGCATAAATGACTTCTAGGCGCCGATTCAATCTCCATTTAATTGCCTTAGGAGGCAAAAATGTCCCCAACACCCACCCCATCGCCAAGCCCAGTCTTCAAGGACGACGATGGCTTCGTCCACTCCTCGCTGAGTGACGCCCTCGCGCAGCAGCAGCAGATCCACACTGAAATGGTCAGCTCCAGCACCTTGACCCCCGCCGAGTCCGCCGCGTTCGACAGGCTGATGGACGGGCACCCGACCAGCGCTGCGCCCATCGTTGCGGGGATCGTCCTCAGCGTCCTGGTCTTGGTCGCTGCCGCAGTCGCCTTCATCCGTCACCGCCGCAATAGCGTCACGTCCCCAGCAACAGCCGAGGTCTGAGCCCGATGATCCAAGCACTCGCCAACTACCGCCCGCGCCTCTGGCATGTGACGGCGGCGGTGAGTGCTGGGCTCATCACAGCTGGTCTGCTCATGTCGTCCGAAGTCTGCACGGCAGCGCCGTCGCCGAAGCCGCCAGCGCCGTCCGCGTCCTCGGTGCTGGACAACATCAACACCTGGATCGACAACAATCTGATCCTGGACGAGCTGAAGCCGACGACCACAGTCCCGACGCCAACAACCACACCACGCTCTGACCCCAGTACCTGGGTTCCAGTTGTCGCAAACCCCGACGACCTCTCTGGCGAGATGGGACGTATCGCGGCGACCATGACGTGCAAACTTCCCGACGCTGCGTCGCACGAAACTCAGATCCTGGTTCCCCCGGACAAAGCCGAGTGCCTCGTACAGACAGGTCACTACGTCCGTCCCACCGCCGCGAACACCCCGAAGGTTTGCTCAACGAAGCACCCCGCCGTCCTCTGGTACGGAGTCGCGCTGGCGTTGCTGACCCTGATCCTTGGCTGGCTGCGCTGGCGGGACTGGTCATACGAGCCGCGCCGCTACACGCCGCGTTCGACGTTTGCTGTGGACGACGACTACGAACCGCCGCCGCCTCCTCCGCCGCCTGTTTTCGATCCCTCGGTCAAGCAGCGCGGACGGACGCCACCTCCGCCGACCAACTTCTCCCATGACGACGATGAGGATTTCTGATGGTGCATCTCCCGCCCCCGCCGCAGCGCCCCAGCATGTCCAGCGCCGCGCAGCCCGACCCCGACCTTCAGTACGCCGCCGTCACGAAGTTCTGGAAAGCAGTAGTGGGGATCGTCCTGTCCATCGCTGTGGTCATCGCGGGATGGGCAGCGCACATGCCCATCGTCCTGGGCGTAGGCATCATCGCCTTCGCCCTGAGTTGCTGGACGATGTACGAGGGCGTTCAGCTCAACGAGCAAGCCGAGTCCGTACAGGTTGAGTCCGATGTGCAGGACTATCCGGAATCACCTGAACCATCCGAGCGGGTCTCGGATCTGCAGCAGATCTTCCGCGACGCCGAGCACCGCGCGCTGCGCGCGCCTGATAACGAACTCCCAACAGCTCCCCGCAGCGTGGGCGGTTCAGTTGCTGGCACAGAGGGCTTCGACTGATGTTCGGACGCCGACTCTCACCTGAGCACGAGACCATCGTCCTCAAGCATCAGCTCAAAGAGGAGAGCATCGAGCGCAACCTCGCAGCCCGCGCCGAGCAGAAGGAGCGGGAGCTTCGCGCCAAGGCACTCGCTGATCGACAGAAGGCTGACGAGGCGCGCAATCAGCAGATCCGCAAGGAACACGCGGAGAAGGAAAGTGCTTGGTACTGCCCTCCGGAA
>JAGQSZ010000347.1 GCA_020439285.1 Microthrixaceae bacterium | reverse complement strand
GGCGACCGGGGTGAAGAACGCGACTGTCTTGCGGCGCAATGGTGATAGCCGGGCGGTTTCGTCGCGGATTGCGGCTCGGGCATACGAGATGTGTCGTGCCTCTTCAGCGACGTGTATTTCCATGATCCGGCGAACAAGAGGATGGAGGCCATCAACGGCAAGTGTTCGGCGCTGCAACAGATCGAGTGGCTCCTCACCGGCGAGCACCATCGAAAAAAATACAACCGGTGAATGTCGGCTCAGTAGCCGCATCAGCCATGCAGCGAGGTGACGTAACAGAAAGTGCATTCCCCTCGGAGTTGACCCAGAACGCCTGATCAATTCCTCGAACATAAGCGTGTGCTGGGACTCCTCGATTACCTCGTGGTGTATATAGCGGAACTCATCAGTTCCTTCGGGGAGATACAGCGCTCGATGCAACAGGCCCTGTTGGAGAATATTCTCGAAATGCCATGCTGTCTTCAGGCTCGACGTGATACGAACCAGCCCGACGCGCGCCTGTGCTTCGGGAGACAGATTGCGATACCACTCGCTGATCGCGATCGGGTCATCGGGAGCGAGTGCCAGACGTGGGTCGGTCGGATCGACCTCGTGGTCATCCCAAGGCACGTCCTCGTAGGCATCGTTGGTCCTGCGCACCGACAGGCGGCTCAGGTGCTTCAAGGTCCGCGCGAATCTGCCGATCTCGGGTGACTCGTCTTGGGTGAGGGACACGGCGCTCTCCGGTCTTCGGCCGTTTCAAAGGATATCGGTGACCGCCCGAGAAACAGGCACTTGCAGGCCTCAAGTGAAGCGTGACTCAGGTCAACCCGCTGGGAATGGATCTGTGGCTCAAATCCTGCCAATCTGACGCGCGGCGAAAATGCGTTGCGCAAGGAAAACGGGGGACCGATGTCTATTGGAGACAAGCCCAACTCGACTGCTTCAGTTATGACCAAGAGAAGCACAGCTGGGCGATATAGATCCCCTATTGCGTTAGCAATAATTGCTGTTACAGCGATTGTGGCCTCATGTGCTCCAGCTTCCCCGCCGATGGTTCCTCCCGCGTCGTCCACCTCACGGGCCGGCTTCAAGGTGCTCGCTGGCATCGAACAGATCTATGTAATCGGTGCTGCAGAAGGCGACAAGATCGAGGTCTCATCACCCGGCGGCGCGACCGTGTCCGGAGCAGCCGACAGGCTCGGTAGTTTGGCCATCCGTGACCTAGAACAAGGCCACACCTACACGGTCACGAACGTCACAGCGGGGACGTCCACCTCGGTTCGCGTCCTTGTCGCAACTGAGAATCCAACGCAGTCGTTCTACGCCAAGACGAAACTGCGTGAGGGGATGAACTACATCCCGATGCGTGATGGAATCACCCTGGCGGCAGTCGTCAGACCGCCACTTGGCCAGTCGCTCGCTGATGGTCCATTCCCTACAGTCATCGAATATTCGGGCTATCAGATTGCAGCGCCGAACGAGCCGCTGTGGTCAAAACTCGGCACCCAGATTGGTCTTGAGGCAGATCCTCTGGCCCCAGCGGAGTCGACCGACGTAGGAAGCCTCCTGATGCGGCTTGCCGGTTTCGCGACTGTGTCGGTGCAGATGCGGGGGAGCGGTTGCTCCGGTGGCGAGGCCGACCTGTTTGACCTGCCGACGCGATACGACGGATACGACGCTGTCGAAACTGTTGCGGCCCAGGACTGGGTCACCAACGGCAAAGTCGGCATGGTCGGAATCTCGTTCTCTGGCTTCTCCCAGATCGCGACAGCTTCGACCCACCCGCCGCACCTTGCGGCCATAGCCCCACTCTCATTCGTGGGAAGCCTCTATGACCTTGGCCATCCGGGCGGGATCTTCAACAACGGATTCTCAGAGTCGTGGCTCAAGGAGCGTCAACAGAACGCCAAGCCCGCCCCGGATCCCGAAGCTCTCCCATATGCCAACTTCATGGTTCAGACCGATTCGAATTGTCGGGACAACCAGCGTCTACGCCTTCAGACCCGCGACGGCATCGCGATGGTCAAGGACAACGATGTTATGGGTCCCATCTATGAGCGCCGTGACTTCAGACCCTGGATGAGCCAGATCGAAGTCCCAACCTTCGCGTCGCTGCAGTTCAACGATGAGGAGACGAGCCCGTACGCAATCCTTTCGGCGAGCGATTTGCTCAACGCCAATCCCAATGTCTGGCTCAACCTCGCAAATGGTCATCACCGTGATGCCGTATCGCCGGACACGATCACGCAGATGTTCGAATTCCTCGACATCTACGTCGCCAGGCGTCCACCCCAGCCAAAGATCCTC
>JAGQSZ010000346.1 GCA_020439285.1 Microthrixaceae bacterium | reverse complement strand
CTTGCCAGGTCATTGGCGAAGCTGTGACTGCTGCGAACTGGGCATCATGATTGCAATTCAGTTGATGCCATGATCACTGAATGAAGATGACGGTGATGCTTGATAAGGACACCGAAGCACTGGTCGACGTCGAATGAGGGAGCAAAGAATGTCGTTCAATGAGGCGCTCGACGACGCCATAAGGCAGCGTCCTATGGGAGCAGCCGTCGAACCATTTAGAACGCCGACGTTCTCACTCGGTCAGCCACTTGTTGATCTGGACCGTGCTCTCCAGGTTTCTGCTGAGATTGAGGACTACGAGTTGGTCAACCGCGATGGAAGCGCGACGCCTGCCTGACCTCGTTCCCGGTCCACTTACTGGGAGAGAACAGAGGCCATCATCTCGCTCTCTGTCGGCGCGCCGGCTCCGGTGGAGATGCGCTCGGCAGCGAAGCGTTGTGCAGCACCGCTCCGCCTCCATCCGACAACCTCCCACGTGTGGACCTCGCCGCCAGGGTCAATGGCTTCGATGGTCCACGGACGGCGGAACAAGATGCGGCCCCAATGCCAAGTGCTGCCAGAAGGACGACGATCAGTGCTTCGCTAAGTGCGATCAGAAGCGGCAGGAGCACCAGAAGCAGGATCAGGAACGCCGCAAAGCCGAGGATCGTCCCGACAATCCCTTCGCCCATAGCCGCTTCGCTTCCGATGTCTGCCAGCCAGGAAGTGCGATCCTTGGCCTTGGAGAATCTCTCACGGAAGCGCGCCCAAATGCTCTGAGAGCGTAGAAGCCTCGGTGCCCATCTGCGCCGAATTCGCCAAGTTCCGCCCGGGGTCTCCACGTCCACCCATCCAGTCTGCCGCTAAAGACACGGTATGGCGCCCTAGGCCAGTTGTACGTAGGCAACGGCCGGCATCAATCCCGCTGTCGCGGCCCGAACAATTGGTGGGGTTGTGGTTGAAGCTCACAACGGGATTCCCACGCCCGTGACGTCAGCCTGCGTCGAGGAACTGTCTAAGCGCCTGACGGACGATTTCTGATGCCGTTCTACCGTCCCTTTTCGCTCGATCGTCAAGCGCTGCGCGCAACTCTGGGTCTAGGCGAACTGGAAATGAACGAGCCGGTGCCGAACCCATCAATGGTCTACCTCGAACGATTTCGAGTTTGTCCAGGTCGTAGCCCTCTTCTGCCTCGGTAGCGAATTGAGTGGGTTGACCGTGCTACAGCGTGAGTCCGCCCGACAGTTCAGCATCGATCGCTGTATTACGTGGGCAAAGCAGATTGACTCCGGCGTCGCTGACTAACTGAACGAGGAAAGCGGCGAGAACGGTGTCAGCAGTCAGATGGCCTGAGTGGTCAGCGGTGATGGCGCTCAGGACCTCGGACGGCTCGTGTGCAGTTTGAGATAACAGCAACGCTCACGGTGTGTACCCACGAAACTCGCGGGAACCTAGCTACAATATGTTCACCATAAGGCCTACGATCTGTTCAGTGATTTACCTACGATATGTTCAGTCAGCTGTCGGGAGCACATGACCTACATCACTAGAATCGCTGACACAGAGCTGGCCCGGCTCTTGGCCTCGGCTGGAGCGGTCGTCATCGAGGGGCCCAAGGCTTGCGGCAAGACCGAGACTGCTCGCCAGCGTTCGGCCAGCGAAATCCTGCTCGATGTCGATGACGCTGCTCGACGCGCCCTGCTCGTGGCTCCAACTGTCGTCCTAAACGATGCCGCACCCCAACTCGTCGACGAGTGGCAGCTTGAAGCCAAGGCCGTCTGGAACAACATCCGTCGACTCGTTGATGACAGGAAGATGCCCGGCCAGTTCATCCTGACCGGCTCGGCGACACCTGACGATGACGCCGACCGGCACACCGGTGCGGGCCGATTCGCGACCCTGCTAATGCGTCCGATGAGCCTCTACGAGATCGGCCGTTCCAACGGCGCCATCTCTCTAGGAGACCTTCTGGCTGGCATCACGCCATCGAGCCCCGAACCTGGACTCACCGTCGCTGACCTCACCGAGATCGCAGCCGTAGGCGGATGGCCCGCCAACCAACGCCTCAGTGTTACTGCTTCCCTACAAGCGAACCGTTCCTACCTCGACCAGATCTGCAACGTCGACGTTGAGCGCCTCACCGGCGAGCACCGAGACCCGTCCAAGCTCCGTCGCCTGGTGATGTCCCTAGCCCGCAACATCGCTACCGAAGTGAACGTCAAGACCCTCGCCGCCGACGCTGGCGGTGAAGAAGGTCCACTGTCGCGTACCACTGTCTACGACTACCTGGCTGTTCTCGAACGCCTGATGATCATCGAGAATCAACCG
>JAGQSZ010000033.1 GCA_020439285.1 Microthrixaceae bacterium | reverse complement strand
AAAAATAAAATTTGGCTATTATTCTAGTTTATAAATGAAGTTTTTAATAGAATATGGTAAACTAGATAAAGTGTATAAGAGTCAATGGAGGGAAAAAGATGATTGAGCCCAAATACAAGCGAATTATTTTAAAAGTTAGTGGAGAAGCCTTGGCTGGCGATACAGGATTCGGTATTCAGCCACCCGTTATTAATAATATATGTAAAGAAATACAAGAAGTAAAAGAATTAGGTATAGAAATCGCAATAGTTGTCGGTGGCGGCAATATTTGGCGTGGGATCTCTGGCGAAGGCTCAGGGATGGATCGTGCCCAAGCGGATTACATGGGCATGCTCGCAACCGTCATCAACGCGCTCGCACTGCAAGAGGTCCTCGAGCGGCTCGAACAGCCGACTCGTGTCCAGACCGCTATCCAGATGTCCCAGGTGGCCGAGCCTTATATCCGTCGCCGAGCCATTCGTCATTTGGAGAAGGGGCGAGTGGTCATATTCGCAGCCGGAACCGGCAATCCGTTCTTCACAACGGATACAACGGCCGCGCTGAGAGCCATCGAGATCGAGGCTGGAGCGATTCTGATGGGCAAGAACGGGACCGACGGCGTCTACACCGCTGATCCCCGCACCGACCCCAACGCAGAGTTGCTCCGAAGCATCTCCTACATAGATGTGCTCAATCGTGGCCTCAAGGTGATGGACTCAACCGCTATCACGTTGTGCATGGACAACGACCTGCCGATCTGTGTTTTCGATCTAATGGCCGGAAAGATCGGCGAGTTGCTAGCAGGCGAAGAGTTGGGAACGGTCGTCTCCTGATCAGGGTCTGCGGATCCGACTCAGGGTTGTCCCGATCGGGGCTCCGATTGTGGAAGGCTTGAGGGAATGAGCGACGACCTGATTGAACTGGCTACCCAAGGCGCACAGGAGCGCATGGTCAAAGCTGTTGCGCACGCACGCGCCGAGTTCGCCGGAGTCAGAACCGGCCGCGCCAATCCTTCGTTGGTCGAGCGGATTCCCGTCGATTACTACGGATCAGTGGTTCCAATGCAACAACTGGCGAGCTTCTCAGTCCCCGAGGCCCGGATGTTGTTGGTCACGCCATATGACAAGGGTGCGATGCCAGCGATAGAGAAGAGTCTTCAGAACTCGAATCTCGGCCTCAACCCGTCCAACGATGGCGTTACCATACGGCTGGCGTTTCCACCTTTGACCGAGGAGCGACGCAAAGAGTTCGTGAAGTTGGTCAAGTCGAAAGCCGAAGACGGTCGCCAGAGCATTCGTGGCGCCCGCAGGGAAGCGAGAAAGGAACTCGAAGCTCTGGAGAAGGACGGCGACATCTCGACCAATGACCTTCACCGTGCCGAGGCCGAACTCGACAAACTGACCAAGAAGTATGAGAGCGAGGTCGACGAGGCCCTTGCTGCTAAGACTACGGAGTTGATGGAAGGCTGAGTGCTCGAAGCGCTCTATCTGGCCTCGATCGAAGATCTGCCCTAGGAGACCGATGACTGATCAGGACGATTCAGACGAGAGACGAACCGAGGGTGTCAGGATTATCGGCGCCCAAGAGGCCGCCGAGGCGGCTGGCAGACCCGATGTGGTTCGTCGTCGTCGCCGGTCCGAAAAGAAGTTCGGCGACCGGCCCGACAAGCCGGAAGCAACCTCAGATCTGCCCAAGATCCGTATCTCTACTACTGAGGACTCTGGCCAGACCGGTACGTCGTTCGGCGCGGTTCCGGTTGTGCAACCACCCTCAGACAGTTCGACCTCCACACGCGACTCTGAGGACTACGGCGATTATGCCGACCGGCCAAAGGTGGGCCACGCGCGAATTCTCAGCGGTGACGACTCCGACGATTCCGAAGTCGTAGCCGCTGACGATCAACCTCTAGAGGACGGTGGCGAGGTCGACCGCGCCATCTACGACAGGGACAATTCCGATGAGGAAACCGAAGCTTGGGATGAGTCCCCGCTTTTCGCGTCCGAGTTGAGCGCCGACGACGAGGACGATTGGGAGATCGACGAACCCGACCTGGAACACTCCGATGACCTTCTGTCAGGCCCTGATGAGGATTCCTTTGTCATGCCTCACTGGACTGAACCTGCAACCGGTCAGGTTCCGCGGGTCGTGACCGGAGCGGATCATGACGAAGACCAGATGTTCGCGGATCAGCCCCGCTGGCATGACGAGGGCGAAAGGGGAGGGGTCACTGATTTCACCGACCTGGTGGAAGATGGCCCACGTCTCGGTGCATTGGGGGACGACTCCTTCGGCGACGATCTAGATGACGAGGATCCTGACTACTTCGACAACGGGTTCTTCGACGACGACTACGACTCCGACGACAACGAGATCGACTCCGATCTGTTCGATCGCGACGACGAAGACATCGACGCGTTCGCCAAACCGCCGCGCCGGCGCGAGCGAGGCGACGGTGGTGACGACGGCGACGATTCCTCCGGAGGCGACCGCGACCTGGTCGCAGCGACACTTGTCGGTCTCGCATTCGTTGGCATCGGCCTGTTGTGTTTCTGGCTCGGAGGGCTCGCTACCACCGTTCTCGTATCTGCGATCCTGCTGGTCGCGTCCGCAGAGCTAGTTGCAGTTCTGCGCTCCAAGAAGATTGATGCTCCACCGGCACTGGTACTTCCAGCAGTCGCCGGGCTCCTCTTCGGCACCTATTTCGCCGGTGTGGACGCGTACCCGGTCGTACTCGGCCTGACGGTCATAACGACGCTGCTCTGGTACCTGTGGATCAGACCGGGCGGACACATCGTCCGCAGCGCCGGCGGTGTTCTGCTTACCGTCATGTGGGTCGGGTTCCTAGGGTCGTTCTCGACGCTGATGCTCGGACTCGGCCACGAGATGCAACAACTCGATTCATCCCTCAAATCGAACCGGGGAATCGGCATCATCTTGGCCGCCGTGATCGTGACTGTCAGTCACGACGTCGGCGCCTACTTCGCCGGGCGATACCTGGGTAAGACCAAACTGTCAGAAGCGAGCCCCAACAAGACATATGAGGGCCTCGCCGGTGGCGTGCTCGCCGGCATCTTCGTCCCGCTCGTCGTGGTCGGTTTCTTCCACCTTGAACCTGTCGGCGAAAGCATCGCCAAGACGATCATCTTCGCGGCCTTGTGCTCGATGGTCGCTCCGCTCGGCGATCTTTGTCAGTCCGCGATCAAACGGGATCTGAAGGTCAAGGACATGGGCGCACTCCTTCCCGGCCACGGCGGCGTGTTGGACCGTTTCGACGCGATGCTGTTCGTCCTGCCAACCGCGTATTACGTGTCGCTGCTCATGGGAATGTGGAACCTCTAGAGGACCCCACGAGGTCGCGGCCCGATGGCCATTCTGAAGCCCTCTCAGTAGAGAGTCTGTGAACTCAGGAGAGGCGGGACCGGCGCCGATACGATTGGGAGACATGAAATCGGTCGCCGTTCTCGGCTCCACGGGGTCGATCGGGACCCAGACCCTCGAGGTCATCGCCGCAGAGCCCGAAAATTTCGAGGTTCAATCCCTTGCGGCGAACTCGTCGATCGAGGTCTTGGCCGAACAGGCTCGCAAGTGGAAGCCCAGCGTTGTCGGCCTGATCGATGACTCGCGAGCCCATGAACTGGCTGCGATGCTTCCGGACGGAACCACATTGGTAACAGGCCAGGACGCGCTCGCAGACCTCGCAGCATCGGCCGACGTGGTGGTCAACGGAGTAGTCGGATTCGCCGGTCTACCAGTCACCTTGTCAGCGCTGTCTGCCGGCAAACGTTTGGCTCTAGCCAACAAGGAGTCCCTTATCGCCGCTGGTCCGGTCGTGCGACAGGTGCGCTCCACTCCCGGCGCTGAACTGGTACCAGTCGACAGCGAACACTGCGCAGTGCACATGTGTCTGCGGGCCGGTGAAGGAACACGACAACTGCGCAGGATCGTGCTCACCGCATCAGGTGGCCCGTTCCGAGGTCGTTCATACGAGAGCCTGAGTACCGTCACGGTGCAAGAGGCGCTGAATCACCCGACCTGGTCCATGGGCCCAAAGATCACCATTGATTCGTCCACCCTGATGAACAAGGGGCTCGAGGTAATCGAGGCCCACGAACTCTTCGACGTGTCATATGACGACATCGATGTCGTCGTGCACCCGCAGTCGATCGTCCACTCGATGGCCGAGTTCAGCGACGGTGCAACCATCGCGCAGCTGTCAGACCCGGACATGCGGCTACCAATCGGGTACGCGCTCGCGTTCCCTGACCGGCTCGCCACACCGTTCGGGGCGCTGGACTGGACCAAGGCAATGACCTTGGAGTTCACCCAGCCGGACCGTGCCGCGTTCCGTTGTTTGGATCTTGCGTATTCGGCAGGTCGCAGTGGGGGAACGGCCCCAGCTTGGCTGTCGGGTGCGAACGAAGTTGCTGTGGAGGCCTTCCTGGCGGGACGGATCTCGTGGATCGCAATCGCGGATGTGGTCGACGCTGCATTGCAACTGTGGGACTCAACGGATGCGGACACTCTCGAAGCGGTCCTCGACGCGGATTCTCGGGCGAGGCGAGTTGCGTCCGAATTGATCGATGCCGGCGGGTTTCAACCGGCGCTTTCTGCTCCAAGAGTGACGGAACCAAACAGGACTACCGCAAAGGCGGGACAGTGACAGACTCGATTCACGCGGAATCCGCAACCGGTCAGCTAGCTGGCCAGGGCTCCGAGCCTCAGGTTCCAGCGTCAGACCCGAATGTTCCCGAGCAGGCTGACGCGCCGTGGTCACGTTGGTTGCGTCTGGCTCTGCTGGTCGGAGCGATCGTTCTCCTGGGCGTCACCCAAGGGGCCTCGATGCTCCTGGTGGTCGGCGCGATCGTGGTCATCATCTTCATGCACGAACTGGGCCACTTCGTCATGGCCCGCCGCGCCGGAATGCTCGCCACCGAGTTCTTCATCGGCTTTGGACCAAAGATCTTCTCGTTCAAGCGGGGTGAAACCGAGTACGGCCTGAAGGTCATTCCCGCCGGGGCCTACGTGCGTATTGTTGGCATGAGCTCCATGGAGGAGGTCGACCCGGCGCTCGAGTCCCGGACCTACAGGCAAGGCAAGTTCTGGGACCGTATCGGTGTTGCAGTAGCGGGCTCGGCCATGCACTTCATCATGGCGCTGGCACTGCTCATGTCGCTGTTCGTATTCGTCGGGGCTCCTAGTGAGACGAACTGGAAAGTACGCAGCGTCACTCCCGGTAGCGCGGCCGATGAGGCGGGAATCAAAGCGGGCGACGAATTGCTCACGTTGAACGGTGAACCGGTCAACGACTTCGAATCCTTCCGCGGACAACTCGCCCGAGTTGCTCCGGGAACCGCAACATTCGAGGTCAAGCGCGGAGACCAGACACTGGACCTGACCACAGCGCTTGCCACCCGGACCAAGATCATCGGCACCATCGGCGAAGACATCGACGTCATGGACAACGGCTCGGGACCAACGATGGTTGATCCGCTCCCCGGAGGAGTTGCCCAGCAGGCCGGGCTCAAAGGTGGCGAGCACCTCTTGGAAGTGAACGGTGTCCACATTGCCGATCTCGACGATGTGGGACCAGCCCTGAAGCGCAGCACCGATGGAGTGGTCAAGTTCAAGATCGCTAACTCCGACGGTGTCGAGTCCGATGCCACGGTTGACCTTGGAAGTGCCGTCGCAATTGTTGCGCCCAAGGCTTTCTTGGGCGTGGGCGAAGGGACGTTGTTCGAACCTCAAGGGCCAATCGCAGCCCTCGGCAAGTCGCTTGGAACCTTCGGGAGCGTGACCAAGGCCAGTGTCGTCGGTGTCGGCAAGTTCCTGTGGCCCCCGAACATCGTCCGTTTCGTGACCGACACGGTCACTGGCCAGAGCGCGCCGGACCCAGTAGGTCACCCGATGCCTGCCGAGTCGACTCCGGTGGGAGCCGAAGCGAACCGCCCGATATCCATCATCGGTGTCGCGATCATCGGCAGTGACCTGACTACCGCTGGAATGGCTGGCCTGATCGAGTTCCTAGCTGTGGTGAACATTTTCTTCGGCGTGTTCAACATGTTCCCGATGTTGCCCTTCGATGGGGGACATGTGGTCATAGCGGTCTACGAGAAGATCCGGGAGGCGTTGAGCGGTACCAAGGAGCGCTACATGTCCGATGTGTCACGACTTGCGCCTGTCGCGTATGCCGTGGTCGGTGTGCTCGCTGTGGTGGGACTGTTGGCGATGTTCCTCGACATCACCAAGGGCGTCAACCTCTGATTCTGCTGGATGGCACTATCGGCAGCGTCAGCAGTCACAGCATCAGCCGCCTCGACTGCTTCGGGGCCTTCGAGTTGATCAGGTAGGTTTGGAACCATGGATGCAGGCGCAGTTGTCTTTGAGCGTCGCAAGACCCGGCAGATCAAAGTGGGTGATGTCGCAGTAGGTGGCGACGCTCCCATCAGTATTCAGTCGATGACGACGACCAAGACGGCCGACGTCGACGGAACACTGGCCCAGATATATGCACTAACCGGCGCCGGATGCGACATTGTCCGTTGTACATGCAACGACCTAGCGGCGGCCGAGGGGCTCGCGAGAATCGTGCCGCGGAGCCCGATACCGGTCATCGCTGATATCCATCATCAGTACAAGATGGCTCTGGCTGCTCTCGAAGCAGGTGTTCAGGGACTGAGGCTCAACCCCGGGAACATCCGTAAGCCCGAGCACATCAAAGCTGTGGCAACCGAGGCACGCGACCGTGGCGTCCCGATCAGGATCGGCGTCAACGGCGGGTCCTTGGACCCTTCGCTGTATGACAAGTACGGCGGGCGGGTCACACCGGAGGCGATGGTCGAGTCCGCTCAGATGGAGATCGCATACTTCGAGGACGTCGGCTTCGATCTGATCAAGATCTCGGTCAAGGCATCGAATGTGCCTTTGATGATCGAGGCCTACCGGCAACTCTCCGAGGTGACGGACCATCCGTTGCATCTTGGCGTTACCGAGGCAGGCCCGCTTCCCGGCGGCTATATAAAGGCAACTGCCGGAATAGCTGCGCTGTTGTCGGAAGGTATCGGCGACACCATCAGGTACTCGCTCACAGCTGACCCAGTGGAGGAAGTACGCGCTGGTCGCACACTGCTCGAATCCTTCGGGCTCCGGGAGCGTAAGAACGTCGACCTCATCGCGTGCCCAAGTTGTGGTCGGGCAGAAGTCGACGTGATAGCCGTTGCCGAGGCAGCCCGCGATGCATTCGCCGATCGCGAACTGCCACTGCAGATCGCCGTGATGGGGTGCGTCGTGAATGGCCCGGGTGAGGCCCGTGATGCCGACTTGGGAATCGCTGCCGGAAAGCACCGTGGCCACCTGTTCGTCAAGGGACAGAACGTTGCGGTCGTTCCGGAGGCTGAGATGGTTGACACTCTTGTTGAGTGGGCCGAGTTCATTGCTGAGAACGGCACCGAGGCGGCACTGGCCCGGGTCGACCTCGAAAAAGCTCGTCGTGAGGCCGAGAAGGATCGCAGCGAGTTGTTCGAAGAAAAGGGTGCGGACGTGAACGCATCCGAGCAGCGTGTGGAGCTGATACATCGCCGGGTCGCTGACTGATCAGCGTTTAACCATCGTGGTTACAGACTCAACGCAGCAGCCCTAGACGGGCAACCCACCCGTGGACCTGCTTCGGGTCGTTGATGTGATGCCCCAAATTGCCGACGATTTGGCTGCGCAGGTTTCGGAATATCCGAGACAGCCCATGGTGATCACATTGTCACATAACTGGTCTTCCCGTAGATGTGGCTATATTGTCACTTGAGCGGTTTCGCCATACGGTGTGACGGTATGGTCACACCTACTCGTTCGTATGCCGTGCGCCGAGGCGGCGATTTGGGAGCAGCGGTGGCTGAGGCGCGTCGGGCCCGTGGGTTGTCTCAAACCGAACTCGCGGCGCAGCTGGGTGTTGACCGGACCTATCTGTCCGCCATCGAACGAGGCCGATCCAATCGGCTGATGAACCACTTGCTGCGAGCGCTGCGACGCCTCGGTGCTGAGGTGGTCGTGACCTGGCCTGCGCCTGGCGCGACCGAGGATGGAGATGGCTGACCAGCTCTTCGTTCGGCGCGACGGGGAGGTGATAGCCACGCTCAGTCGCTCGGGCACCAGACTCTGGGTCACCCACCCCGATGCGGGTACGATCGCTCGCCATGGCCAAGGCACCGATCATCACACCTCAGGGCGAGGATTTTCCCCGCTGGTACCAAGACGTTCTCAATAAGGCCCAACTCGCTGAGAACGGTCCGGTGCGCGGCACGATGGTCATCCGACCATACGCATACGCGATCTGGGAGCGCATGGTCAGCGAGATGGATGCACGCATCAAGGCTGCCGGTGCCCAGAATGCGTACTTCCCCTTGTTCATCCCCGAGAACTACTTGCAGCGAGAAGCGGAGCACGTCGAGGGTTTCAGTCCCGAACTCGCCGTGGTCACCCACGGTGGAGGCAAGGAACTCGAAGAGCCCGTCGTGGTGCGCCCCACCTCCGAAACGGTCATCGGGGAGTACATGTCGAAGTGGATCCAGTCGTACCGCGATCTGCCACTGCTGTTGAACCAGTGGGCAAATGTGGTTCGCTGGGAACTGCGTCCACGCCTGTTCCTCCGCACGAGCGAGTTCCTATGGCAGGAAGGCCATTGCGCCCACGCCTCCCAAGCTGACGCAGCCGCCTACGCGGATCGGATCCTCCGTGAGGTCTACGAGGACTTCATGGTCAACGAGTTGGCCATACCCGTTTTCACCGGCCGCAAAATTCCCGAGGAGCGGTTCGCCGGAGCGATCAACACCCTGAGTTGTGAAGCGATGATGCGTGATGGCAAGGCGCTGCAGATGGGCACCAGCCACGAACTCGGTCAGAACTTCGCCAGGGCATTCGACATCGGCTACCAGGATGAAAACGGTGAACGGCAACTCTGCTGGACGACATCGTGGGGTACGTCCACCCGAATGATGGGTGGACTCATCATGGCTCACGGAGATGACCGCGGCTTGTTGGTTCCACCTCGGATTGCAGCTGTTCAAGCCGTCGTGATTCTCGTTAAGGATGATGATGCGGGTGCAGTCGGCGACTCGACGAGACGAATCGGCGCCGAACTTGCTGCTGCGGGCGTACGGGTCAAAGTCGACGACGCGGCGTCCACCCCGTTCGGAAGACGCGCCACTGATTGGGAACTCAAAGGCGTGCCGGTTCGCATCGAAGTCGGACCCCGTGACCTTGCCGAGAATCTGGTGACAGTCGTTCGTCGCGACACAGGCGAGAAGTTCCCCGTTGCCCTCAACGAATTGACCGTCAAGGTCGCTGGCTTGCTCGAAGAGATCCAGTCGTCGATGCTCAGCGAAGCAACAGCGCGACGAGACGCGGCGACGGTCACGGTCAACTCGATCGGTGAGGCAGTTGAGGCCGCGGCGACCGGTTTCGCTCGGATTCCATTCGACCTGCTCGCAGACGGCGGTGTTGACGAGTTGGGCCGAAGCGCCGTGACGGTACGTTGCCTCCAACTCGAAGACGGATCGACACCGGTCGAGGACCACGCACCTGGTGCCATTGCCCTAGTGGCGCGCTCCTACTGAGCGGCAGCGATCGTCTATACTGGCCGCGTTCCGGTTTTCCCGGGAGGCGTGGGCCACGTCCCACGCCTTTTCTATGGCGTTCGGCAGGTGCTGGACGCTGCTGCGTCGCAGTGCTCATCTTCGGATCGGGTCCACGGCGGGGTGATCGGACGCAGATCCGATACAGCCCGCCAGATTTGGTTTGCCGGGTCAGACCAGACAGACCAGACGATCGACGAGGAAGGAGACGACGATGACACCAACTGAACAGACCATGAGAGAACTCGTCGCTCCGATCGCTCGGGAACTCGACCTGCAGATCTATGACATCGAAGCTGCCGGAGGAGTAGTCCGAGTGCTCCTCGACAAGGTCGGTGGAATCGACATGGGGTCGATCACCGACGCGACAAAACGCATCTCTCGCGCACTCGATTCAAGCGATCCGATCTCGGGTTCCTACACCCTCGAGGTGTCCAGCCCCGGAATCGAACGCACACTTCGTGTGGCGACTCATTACGAGGGTGCCATCGGGCAGCGAGTAAAGGTCAAGACAAAGCCGGATTCGGGCTTTGATCGGCGCTTCGGTGCCGTGCTCGAGTCCTTCCAGGATCCAGTCGCAACTTTCCGTACCGACGCCGGCGAAGCCGTCGAGATTCCACTCGGCCAGATCGAGCGTGTGCGCACCGAGTTCGTAGATACAGCAGCCCCAAAGCCGGGCAAGGGCCCCGGTAAGGGTTCCAAGTCCAAGTCGCAGCAGACCAAGACTACACAGGGCACTGCTGATGACCATGAAACGACCGACCGGGCATCAGCGCCGGGCGAGTCAGGAAAATCGTCACCCGACACCAGGAGTGAGACCAAGTCATGAATCCGGAAATGATGGAGGCGCTACAAGCGCTAGCGGTTGACCGCCAGATCTCAGTCGAGACACTGTTCAGCGCTCTCGCTGAGGCCATGACGGCTGCCTACCAGAAGCGTCCCGACGCCCATCAGTTCTCATGGGTGGATATCGACACCGAGACAGGCGAGATTCGGGTGTTCGCCCAGGAACTCGACGAAGACGGTGAGCCATTTGGCGAAGAGATGGACGTCACCCCCAACGACTTCGGACGTATCGCTGCGCAGACCACCCGTCAGGTGATGAGCCAGCGCATCCGTCAAGCGGAGCGCGACCTCAAATACGAGGAGTACGCAGGTCGCGAGGGCGAGATCATTACCGGGATCATCCAACAATCGGACTCCCGCTACACCCTGTTGGATCTGGGGCGCGCTGAAGCGCTGTTGCCACAGTCCGAGCAGGTCAACTACGAGCGTCCCGATCCCGGGGAGCGCGTCAAGGCGTACATCGTCGAGGTTCGCAACTCGCCACGCGGTCCTCAGATCGTCGTTTCCCGTACCCACCCCGGCCTGATCAAGCGGCTCTTCGAATTGGAAGTCCCCGAGATTGCCGAGGGCATCGTAGAGATCAAGGCTTGCGCCCGTGAACCAGGACAGCGCACCAAGATCGCTGTCTGGTCCAACGACGCCAACATCGACCCCGTCGGGGCATGCGTTGGTGCCCGTGGTGCACGCGTTCGCATGGTCGTCAACGAGTTGCGTGGCGAGAAGATCGACATCGTCCCCTTCTCCGATGATCCCAACGACTTCGTCATGAAGGCGCTGCAGCCAGCGAAGGTCAAAGAGGTGCGCATCAATCACGAGGCCGGTTCGGCCGAGGTGATCGTGCCCGACTTCCAACTGTCATTGGCGATCGGCAAGGAGGGGCAGAACGCCCGCCTGGCCAGCCGTTTGACCGGGCTCCGGATCGATATCCGCAGTGAGACCGAAATGGCTGAGGAAGAGGCCTACAAGCGCGAATACGGTGGCGACTCTTGGGCCGAGGGCGAATGGCGTGACGTCGACGGCGTCAACATGTGGTATCCAGGTGACGGATCCGCCCCCATGACCCAAGAAGAGGTCGAAGCTGCGCAGGCATCTGGTTCTGACTCGGATGACGGGGACAGCACCGGTGCCGATGCTGAACAAGACTCCGCTGCGTCGCTCGACTCGGATACCGCAGAGTCCATCGAAGAAGCCGAAGAAGCATTAGCTGTAGAGGAAGTCGACGAGGAAGAGTCCGAACTCGCGGAGATCGCGGACGAGGACGACAACTCGGACAGTTCCGAGGGCGAGTCGTAGTCACCAGACACAGGAGCGAGGCCGGGCGTTTCTCCCGCGGACCCATTCCGTGCGAGGATAGATGGCTGTCACGAGTGTGTTCAGGGCGCTGAGAATCAAAGGAACGAACGGAAAGTTTTGGCAAAGCTACGTGTGTACGAGCTCGCGAAGGAGCTTGGTATCACAAACAAAGAGTGCATAGACCTCTGTAACGAACTCGGTTACGGGGTCAAGAGCCACTCATCGTCTCTCGCCGAGGCGTACGCGGACCAGGTCCGCCGAAAGGCCGCGCGTGAAGGCTTGTTGAAGCCAGCGGGATCTGAGGAGACTTCGGAACCTCAGGCGTCGACCAAGGACGAGGCAGCAGATTCCGGCAACAAGTCGGTATCGACCAAGCCGGCAGCTGCCCAATCGGCAGCTGCTGAGCCCAAGGAGCAGGCCGCTCCGGCCACAGACTCAGCCAGTGAGACCACGCAGCCTGCACCAGCGGCGAAGGCTGCTGAAGGCACTGACCAAACCGAGACCGCTTCTTCTCAGGCGTCAACGGGTGACTCGGCAGCCGTCGAGGCTGCTCCTGCGTCCTCGGATGTTGATTCGTCCAGCGACGACTCCGCCGCTGCGACACACAGCGTTGACGAAGCCCCTGCAGCTCCGGCGCCACAGGCTCCGGTAAAGAAGGTTGTTTCTTCCAAGCCAACGGCACCCAAGCCACAACAGGCCAGACCAGCCGAAGCTCAGCGGCCTGCACGACCAGCCGGTGCGCCCGGCGCAGCTCCTGCTGCGCGTCAGCGTCCAGCCGATTCTGGCCAACCCGCTGCAAAACCAGCAGCGGCTGCACCTGCCGACAGTGCACCCACAGGGGATGCAGGCCCAGCGGCCGGCGCAGCTCCTGGCGCTCGGCCCGGCCCGCCCCTGTCTTCTACTGGCAAGCCGATTCCGCCTCCTCCCGGCCCGCCGCTGTCTCGTACAGGTAAGCCGATTCCGCCTCCTCCCGGTCGTGGTGGTCGTGGACCAGCCCCAGCTCCATCTCGTGGACCTGGTGGCCCAGCAAGAGGCGGCCCCGCACGTGGCCCAAGACCTGCTGGTGGTGGATTCAGTCGCCCCGGTGGCGGTGGTTTCGCTCCACCTCCGGGTGGCGGTCCAGGTGGTGGACCCGGCGGTCCTGGTGGTGGTCCCGGAGGACGTCCCGGTGGTGGACGCCCAGGCGGTCCCCAACAGCGGCCCCGTCGCAAGGGACGCAGACGTCGCAACCGCGAAGAACTGCAACCGATGGACATGCCCAGCTACACGCCGGCAAGTGCGCCGGTGCCAGAGGGGCAAGTCGTCATCGAGCGTGGTTCCACTCCTCAGGATCTTGGACCCAAGCTGAACAGAACTGCGGCCGACGTGGTCAGGTTCTTGTTGCAGCAGGGCGAAATGGTGACGGCGACTCAGTCACTGTCCGACGAGATGATCGAATTGTTCGCAACCGAGGTCGGAGCGGACATCACCTTGGTCGACCTCGGTGAGGAACAAGAGGTCGAACTCCGCAAGGTTCTCGAAACACCTGACGATGACGAACCTGCAGAGGACTGGGTAACCCGTCCGCCGGTCATCACTGTGATGGGTCACGTCGATCACGGTAAGACCAAACTGCTCGACCGCATTCGCAACGCGAACGTCGCGGGCGGGGAGTCAGGCGGTATCACCCAGCACATCGGTGCCTACCAGGTGCATCATTCTGATCGACTCCTGACCTTCATCGATACGCCGGGTCACGAGGCATTCACCGCCATGAGGTCACGTGGTGCCGAGGCGACCGACATCGTGATCCTCGTCGTCGCAGCCGACGACGGCGTGATGCCCCAGACCGTTGAGGCAATCCAGCACGCGAAGGCCGCGGAAGTGCCCATCGTCGTGGCGATCAACAAGATCGACCGTGAGGGTGCAGACCCGACGCGTGTCATGCAGCAACTCTCCGAGCACGATCTGATTCCAGAGGCCTGGGGTGGCGACACCGTCATGGTCGAGGTTTCAGCGCTCACCGGCGATGGTATCGACGACCTCCTCGACACGCTCCTGTTGGTGGCAGACGTCGAGGATCTGCGGGCCAGCCCAGATGGCCGTGCCCGCGGCGTCGTTCTCGAAGCTCACCTCGACATCGGTCGAGGCGCGGTTGCTTCGGTCCTGGTCCAACACGGTGTCCTCCGGGTCGGAGAACCAATGGTCGCCGGCCCCGCATGGGGTCGAATCCGTGCGTTGATCAACGACCGGGGCGAGCAGCTCAAAGAGGCTCCTCCGTCGACACCCGTCGAGGTACTCGGCTTGTCCGACGTTGCTTTCGCCGGGGACGACTTCATCGTCGCTCCCGATGAACGCAAGGCGCGTTCGGTGGCCGAAGCACGCGAGCGCTGGCACCGTGAGGCCGAGCGTGGTCGAGATGCGTCTGTCAATGTCCAGGGCGCGAAGCTCGAGGACATATTCGCCCAGATCCAAGCTGGCGAGCAGGCGACTCTAAACCTCATCATCAAGGCCGACGCGCGTGGTTCGCTCGAAGCTCTGACGGATTCGTTGAAGGAACTCGAACGTCCAGAGGTCAAGATCGGATTCGTTCTCCGTGGTGTTGGTGCCGTATCCGAGAGCGACATCGCTCTCGCAGCGACATCAGATGCGACGATCGTTGGTTACAACGTTCGTCCCAGCCGTCAGGCACGTGACCTCGCCGCAAGCGAAGGTGTGGAGATCCGTACCTACGAGATCATCTACAAGCTTCTCGAGGACATCGAGTCCGCCATGGTTGGCATGCTCGCACCCGAGTTCGAAGAGGTCGTCACCGGCGAGGCCGAGGTTCGCGAGATATTCCGTGTTCCAAAGATCGGCGCTGTTGCTGGCTGTCTCGTGCAGTCCGGTGTCGTCACCCGCGGTACCAAGGTTCGTTTCATCCGCGACGGAACCGTCATTTGGAATGGCGAAATCAGCTCGCTGCGTCGCTTCAAGGATGACGTCAAGGAAGTCGCTGCCGGATACGAATGTGGTATCGGCCTGTCCGACTTCCAGGACCTCAAGTCCGGCGACATCATCGAGACATACGAGCTGAGAGAGATACCGCGTAGCTGATCAGCGTTTCGTGGTACCAATGGGCCAATGGCACGACGTAGACCTGTAGCAAAAAGGCAATACGCGCGCACTGATCGCGTCGCCGAGGTGATTCGCGAGATCGTCGCGCCCGAAATCGAACGCATCGGTGACGAACGACTGGACATGGTCACCGTCACTGCGGTGCAGGTCGACGGCTCGCTCGAACACGCGACCGTCTACTACTCGGCGATGTCCGCCGAGGCTGACGGTCGCGCCGATGACGTGGAAGAGGCGCTCGAGGACATCCGCTGGCGCATCCAGAAGCTGATCAACCGGGAGATGCGCACACGCAAGACCCCACAGATCTCCTTCGAGGCCGACACGGTTCTGGCCTCCGCTCTACGGATCGATGAAATCCTGCGGGACATCTCCGAACATGAGGGCGACTCCGGCTCGGGTGACAACGTGGGCGACGAGCCCGTCGCGACCGAGGAGTGAAGGGTCCACGTAGAGGATCCCGCCCCGAGGACCCTCACGGCATCTGCATTGTCGATAAGCCTTCTGGCTGGACGAGCCACGACGTGGTCGCGCGTTCGCGTTCTGTTCTTGGAACTCCGAAGATCGGCCATGCCGGCACGCTCGACCCGATGGCCACGGGTGTGCTCGTTCTGGGTGTAGGCAAGGCAACTCGGCTGATGCGCTACATCTCGGACGGGTCAAAGGAATACGTCGCCGAGATCACCTTCGGAACCGAAACCGATTCCTTGGACGCGGATGGCAAGGTCGTCGCGACCCATGACATGTCGGATCTGGACCCAGAAGCTGTCATCGCTGCAGCCGCGGACCTGACCGGCGACATAGAACAAGTGCCACCGATGGTCTCCGCGATCAAGATCGATGGCCGTCGACTGCACGAACTTGCCCGTGAGGGAATCGAGGTCGAAAGGAAGGCCAGGCCGGTTCACATCTCCAAATTCGAGGTGTCGCCGACTGATGATCCGTTGATCTGGACCGCAGTGGTTGTCTGTTCAGCTGGAACCTATGTGCGCACTCTCGCTGCTGACCTGGGTCGAGCTCTGGGCGGGGGAGCGCATTTGAGTGCATTGCGGCGCACCGCGGTCGGACCGTTCGGGATCAACGAAGCACATCCGGTAGATGCCCCGGTGCTCCTAGCGGTGGCGGAGGCCCTGCGTTCGCTCGATAGGGTCGTGGTCGGTGACGACACGGCGGTGCTGGTGGCCCGGGGCTCGGTTTTGCCTGCTGTCGACTTGGGTGTCAGCGGCCCCGGACCGTGGGCGGTGTTCGACGGCACGGGTGAACCACTGGCTGTCTACGAACCTTTCAGGGACCAGACGGTGAAACCGTCGATGGTGCTCAGCACAGGGTCGGCTGGGTAGCGTTCATTCAGATGGAGATCCTCTATGACCCGCCTGATCCCAAGACGGAGTCCGGCACGGAACCAGATTTCGCTGCCGATCCAGTGGTTGCTGCCGGCTCCGGCGGAGCGGCGGACTCGGCAGATCGTCCGGGGGCAATAGTCACCATCGGGGCTTACGACGGCGTCCACCTGGGGCACCGAACGGTGATCGCCGAAGTCATCCGTCGGGCACGGGAACGCGGAGATTCGTCAGTGGTGGTCACCTTTGACCGTCACCCCGCGCAAGTCATCCGACCCGATTCCGCTCCTTTGTTGTTGACCAATCTTGATCAGAAACTCGAACTGCTCGAGTCAACGGGAATCGACAAGGTGCTGGTAGTGCGTTTCGATCTGGAACGCTCGCATGAGACTGCGGAGGACTTCGTAAGAGAAGTTCTGGTCAAGCGCTTGGGCGCCGATGAGGTCGTAGTGGGAGAGGACTTCCATTTCGGTCATCAGCGACGGGGCAACATCGCACTCTTGAACGAGATGGGTGCAGAACTCGGGTTCTCCGTACTTGCCCACAAGTTGGTCGGAACCAACGGACGAGCGGCCCGAGACGAGTCCCAGGTTTCATCGACGGCTATTCGCAGGGCTCTGAGCGAGGGTCGGGTCATCGATGCCAACAAGATGCTCGGACGGATGCACGAAATCCGTGGACCGGTTGTTACAGGGGACCAACGGGGTAGGACCCTCGGATTCCCAACGGCCAACGTGGCGGTCCCCAACGAGATGTTGATGCCAGCCGATGGGATCTATGCCGGCTGGATCGCTTGGGGTGACGGAGGATCGGCGTCGAGAATGCCAGCCGCAATATATGTGGGTAAACGCCCCACGTTCTATGGCGACGAGGCCATGACGCTGCTCGAGGTCCACGTATTGGACTTCAACGGCGACCTCTACGGAGCGGATGTCTCGGTGTGTTTCGATCACATGGTTCGTGGCGACGCGAAGTTCACTTCGGTGGAGGATCTGATCGAACAATTGCAGACCGATTGTGACCAGATCAGGGATGCATTGGCGCATCCGGGCCACCGCTGGTGATGAGCACCGTTCAGTAATGTCACCGATTGATGCGAATTGGCGTTACCGTGGTTAGTGCCGATCGCAAGGGTTTTGGCCGATTTGTTGTTAATGCAGCATCTTGACCGCAGTGAGGACTGGGGCGATATGAACGCAAGCGAACTTGTAGAACCGATCTACGGGCCGGAGTTGGACTCGCCGCTGTCGAGCGACACGGTGTTGGCACCACGCCTCGCACGGCACCAGATCGTTCTGCCGGATGGACACCTCGTCGGCGTGACGGTGGCAGGCGCCGGAGTTCCGCTCGTGGTGGTCCACGGATTCTCAGCTGAGGGATTCCTTTACGCGCAGTCCCTGTCTCGGCTGGTCCAGATGGGGTTCCGTGTGATCGCGGTGGACACTGCTGGCCACGGCGCCACCC
>JAGQSZ010000345.1 GCA_020439285.1 Microthrixaceae bacterium | reverse complement strand
CATTGCGCATCGAATTGCGCATGGAATGTGCGGCGTCGAACAGGTGATCCAACGAGAGCCCGTCACCTTTCCGGTGACGGGCTCTCGCGTCGGGTCTGGATCAGCCGAAGTCCAGCAGTGCCGCCGCGCGGTCATCGGACTGCTTCGTGACGTGCGTGTAGATATCCAGCGTGATGCGGACGGACTCATGTCCCAGCCGTTCGGCAACAGTCTTCGGATCCACACCATTGCCGATCAGGATGGTCGCCACTGAGTGCCGCACTTCGTGGAGGTGGATGGTCGGGAGAACCTCATCGCCGCCCAGGTCGGACTGCGCCCACTCAACCCGCCGCGTGAACATCTCACTGGTTGAGTTCGGGTTGCGGTGGCGTTCCCACTCACCAGGCATCGGGAACACCCAGCGGTCGCCCTTGACGAGGTTCAGGTCGCGGGACGCCAGGAGCCGTCGCCATTCCTTCAGCGCCGTGACGGTGGATGCGGACACCGTGAAGTCGCGCGCCTTCCCGTTCTTCGGTTTCTTCGTCTCACCGGGGCGTTCCACATCCAGTGTGCGTCGGATGTAGACCCGTCCCGTCTTCAGGTTCAGATCAGACCAGCGGAGTGCCAGCACTTCGGATCGGCGGGCACCGGACGCGGTGTAGACCTTCCAGAGTGTGTAGTCGGCATCCTGACGGGTGTCGCGGAGCCACCGGAGGAATAGCGTCATCTGCTCTTCGTTCCACACCGTCATGGTCGGCGCTTCGGCGGTCACCTTCTGCTTGGACGGCTTCTTGAGTCCGTGCCCCTTCGCGGGATTATCCAGGATGTGTTTGTCGGCAATCGCCGCGTTGAACATCGCCCCGAGGGTCGTCGCGATCTTGCGGACACTGTTCGCGCCCAACGGGTCGCGCACCGCCCATCGTCCCGTCGTCGGCGCACCCGGCGGGATCTCCGTCTGCATCTGCTTGTAGAGAGTGTTCAGCGTCGTCACGGTCACCGCGTCCAGAGTCATCTCACCGATACGCGGGTTGACGTGGATGTTGAGCTGACGGCGGTAACCGCCCACCGTGCCCGCTTCCAGGTCGAGGGAGTCCAGCCAGGTCGCGGAGAATTCAGCGACAGTCGGCACCTTGGAGCCGATACGGAGCCCTTTCGCTACATCCCGCTGCGCCTTCGCTTTGGCGGCGTCGGCTGCCTTCTCAGTGAGGAACCCGCCCTTCGTGACGGGCTTCGTACCCATCTCCGGATGCGATGGGTCGCGCGGCACCATGATCTGATACCGCCAGCGGAGACCCTTCTTGGTCGGGTAGCTGCGCGTGTATCCCGCGCCGTGATACGCCTTCGTGCCCATCAGCTACCGCCGGTGCGGGTTCGGTATGCCCACGGCGGCACCTGTTCCCGCCGCCACACTTCGATACCTACCTCGTCGCGCTGTTCGAGGATCTGCGGGGCGTCCAACGGGGAGTCGGCGGTCAGCCACAGCCACAGTGCGCCCGCCTCTACGTTCTCCCCAGCCGAAGTCGGGACGTGCTGTTCAACGATCAGCGAAGGGTCGGACGGGTCGGGGGTGTCTAGTTCGGTCACGGATGGCATCAGCAACGCGGCCGGGGAGACGTTGAGGGCTGCGGCGAGTGCTACTAAGTCGTCCACGTCAGCGCGGCGGGTCGCATTCTCGATGGCACTCAGCGTGTTTCCCGTCATCGGTCGCCCGACAGTCGTCAGCCGTTCGGACAGATCAGCCAGGGTGTAGCGCCGCAGCGCACGGAACCGCGTCACGTTGGACGCGACAGTGCGCGCGGTGTGCCCGAGTTCGATGGCTTTTCTACCCATAGTTGTGGATTTTGCCATACCTTTCCCGTTTCTTACCGGAAGATTGCGAGTTGGCTTCCGTATCTTACGGATTTCATGGTAACATAGTCATCATGTTAGAGAAAGTGCCAACTGAGCCGCTGGTGGATTCACCGCTGCTCACCTACACCGAGGCGGGCGCGTACCTGCGCAAAAGCGGGCGTTTCGTCCGTGAACTGGTCTACGCCGGGGAGCTGAGCATCCGCCGCATCGGACGGACGCCGTATGTTCACCGCGCCGATCTGGACAACTACATCGCCCGTGTCACCGAGTCCGGGGAGGATGCGCGGCGTCCGGAAATGACCCCCGCACACAAGCGGGGCGCGGCGTGACCGACATCGACACCGCCGTGTCCAAGCTGTTCGACATCGTTGCCCGTACCCGCTCCCGTAACCCGGGAACGTCTGCCGATCCCTACCTGGGAGCCCTGACCGAGTGGGTTGCTGTGATCCCCGAAGTGCGGGAAGTGCTTGCGCCGCTTGGCGATACCGCGTCCGTGAGT
>JAGQSZ010000344.1 GCA_020439285.1 Microthrixaceae bacterium | reverse complement strand
CGCCTTGTTCAGATCGGGGAACTGACGGGGATCCCGCAGGAAGAACACCGGAGTGTTGTTGCCCACCATGTCCCAGTTGCCCTCATCGGTGTAGAACTTGAGAGCGAACCCACGGATGTCGCGTTCAGCGTCGGCAGCTCCACGTTCACCGGCGACTGTTGTGAATCGAGCGAACATCTCGGTGGTCTTGCCCACCTCACTGAAGATCGCGGCGCGGGTGTAGCGGGTGATGTCGTGGGTCACTCTGAATGTGCCGAACGCACCAGAGCCCTTTGCGTGCATGCGTCGTTCGGGAACGACTTCACGTACGAATCCGGCCAGCTTCTCGTTCAGCCAGAGGTCTTGGGCTAGTAGAGGACCTCGCGGCCCGGCGGTGAGGCTGTCGCGGTTCGTGGGAACCGGCGCGCCGAAATCAGTTGTGAGCGGGGTGGATGGTAGGGAATTTGGATCGTCAGACATAGCGGTCCTTCCGGTCTGGGAACCGACCGGCCGTGGTTGTGACGGCAACGGTCGTTGCCGAGATCGTATTAGGAACCAGAGTGGGTTGTTGGTCAGTCCGCGACTATCGGCGTTGCCGGGAAAGGCTTGCGGTTTACCGGGCGTCGTTCCGGGTGAGGCTCACCCGCGCGGTTTGGTCCACCAGAACTCGAGTTGGATGTTGTCGGGGTCGCGAAATACCAAGGCTGTTCCAACGGGAGTGTCTTCGACGGGGGAGTGTTCGACGTTCAACCCGGTCAGGTGTTCGGCCAATTCATCTAGAGCAGACCTCTCATCGACATTGAATCCAACATGGTCCAGTCCGACGTTTCGTTCGTCAAAGGTTTCGACCGGAACAAACGAATGCTGATTGAGGCCGATGATTAACGAAGTTGCCGGATGGATCATGACGACCATTGTGCGATCTGGCGCTTCGATGCGTTTGAGCACCTTGAGCCCCAGAACGTCGACGTACCACTGGGTGCTCGCATCCACATCTGATACCGATAGGTCCAAGTGTGAAATTCCGCTGAAGTCTGCCATCCCCTCACCTTACTTCTAGCGTTCGATAGAAGTATTCTGGTTTGCGATGCCTGCAGCTCCACCACGGCAACGACCGCTACAACGACCAAAGCGAGTCGTATTGATCCTGCCGACCGAGACCTACAGGGCCGAGTCGTTCATGGCCGCGGCAGCGTCGCTGGGCGCAGAAGTCGTAGTGGCAACAGAACACACGCCGCCGATGGCTTCTGAGATGGAGGACAGGCTGGTTTCAGTGGACTTTTCCCGACCCGAGGCATCGGCTGCCGGTATCGCAGCTCTTGATGTCTTGTCCCCTCTTGACGCAGTGGTGGGCGTGGATGACAGAGGCGTGCTCATAGCCGCTCACGCGAACGAGATGCTTGGCCATCCTCACAATCCGCCCGATGCCGTTGCCGCTACCCGTAACAAGATAGATATGCGCAGTGTCCTCGAGGCATGGGGCGTTCCCCAACCGGCCTTCAGGGTCGCCGGACCCGACGACGATGTGGCTTCCTTGGCCCAACAGGTTGGGTTGCCGTGCGTGATCAAACCGATCTCGCTATCGGCCAGTACCGGTGTCATACGGGCTGATTCCCCTGATCAGGCAACTGAAGTAGCTCATCGGGTCAGGCGGATTCTCGCCAAACACGAGCGGTCAACTGCCGAGCCGCTGCTGGTCGAGGAGTTCATCCCGGGAGCAGAGGTATCAATTGAAGGAATCCTCCGGGATGGTGAGTTGGAGATATTGGCCGTCTTCGACAAGCCGTATCCCCTCGATGGGCCCTACTTCGAGGAGTCGATCTATGTGACTCCGTCACGGCTCGCTCAACCCAATTTGGATGCAGCCATTCGGGTAGCCAAACAGTGCTGTAGGGCACTGGGTCTCCGTGAAGGCTCGATCCACGCTGAACTCCGGGTGGACGAGGCTCGTGGCGAAGCAAAGGTGATCGAGGTAGCTGCACGGTCAATCGGTGGCTTGTGTTCACGGGTTCTTCGTTTCGGAGCCGGAATCTCTCTGGAGGAAGTGATCCTCGCCCACGCACTCGGTCTTGATCTGGATTCGAGCGCGCAAGGACAGTCAGCCTCTGGGGTGATGATGCTGCCAATCCCACGATCAGGAGTTCTGTCCCGAGTTGACGGGATCGATGCGGCTCGCGGTGTAGATGGAATCTCTGGAGTGGAAATCACAGCGACGGTGGGAAGACCAATCGAGGCGATTCCAGAGGGCGGGCGCTATCTGGGCTTCATTTTCGGATCTGCTGACACGCCTGCTCAGGTCGAGGCGGCTCTCATCGAGGCCCACTCATGCCTCGATGTCGTCATCACAGATGAGCGTCGCCACCACT
>JAGQSZ010000343.1 GCA_020439285.1 Microthrixaceae bacterium | reverse complement strand
GTCACCGAACAGACCGGTCCCCGAGCCCAACGCAATCCGCTGCAGACCACTACGTTGCTGCGGGGGATCGAGGAGCACCGCTTCGATGCTGTATTCGGAGGAGCTCGCCGCGACGAAGAAAAGGCGCGTGCAAAAGAACGGGTGTTCAGCTTCCGTGACGAATTCGGGCAATGGGACCCCAAGACCCAGCGGCCCGAGCTGTGGAACCTCTACAACGGCCGGCACCGCCAAGGGGAACACATTCGCGTGTTCCCACTTTCTAACTGGACCGAACTCGACATCTGGTCCTATATCGGTGCCGAGCGGATCGAGTTGCCCTCGATCTACTTCGCGCACGAGCGGCAGGTGTTCCAAAGAGATGGAATGTGGCTCGCAGTCTCGCCCTACACCACGGTGCTCGAGGGTGAACAGATCGAGACCCGAACCGTCAGGTACCGCACTGTTGGCGATGTGACCTGCACCGGAGCAGTTGAGTCACACGCAAGCGACGTCGAGTCTGTTATCGCTGAAGTGGCAGCAAGTCGGATCACCGAACGCGGGGCGACCAGGGCGGATGACCGGGCATCTGAGGCGGCCATGGAAGACCGGAAACGTCAGGGGTATTTCTGATGGGGACAGATAATGGATCTCATTCGGAACTGCTACGGATCGCTACCGCAGGTTCGGTGGATGACGGAAAGTCCACACTGATCGGACGACTCCTCTACGACACGAAGTCGATATTCGAAGATCAACTCGAAGCAGTTGAACGTTCCAGCGTTCAAATGGGTACGGAGCACACCAACTTGGCGTTGCTGACCGACGGGCTCAGGGCCGAACGCGAACAGGGAATCACGATCGACGTTGCCTACCGTTACTTCGCCACGCCGCGACGAAAGTTCATAGTCGCCGATACCCCCGGTCATCTGCAGTACACACGCAACATGGTCACGGGTGCGTCGACCACTGATCTGGCAATCGTCTTGGTCGACGCCCGCAAGGGTCTGCTCGAACAGTCCCGCCGGCATGCTTTTCTCTCTTCCCTGTTGGGAATCCCTCACCTGGTGCTGGCAGTCAACAAGATGGACCTGGTCGGTTTCGATCAACAGGTCTTCGATGACATCTGTGCCGAGTTCATCGAGTTCGCGTCCAAGCTCGACATACCGGACATCACTTTCATTCCCGTGTCAGCACTCCATGGTGACAACGTCGTCACCTCGGGCGATTCAATGCCTTGGTACGCAGGCCCCTCGCTTCTCGGACACTTGGAAGAGGTGCAAATAGCGACTCGGGAGCAGCCGGGTCACGCTCGCTTTCCGGTCCAGATCGTTCTGCGTCCACACAGCCAGGAGCATCATGACTACCGGGGTTACGCAGGTCGGGTCGCGGGTGGTGTACTACGGCCCGGCGACAAGGTCACTGTTCTCCCCTCGGGGTTCACCTCGACCATCGAGACGATTCACACCGCTGATCAGAATCTCGATGAAGCGTTCGCTCCGATGTCGGTATCAGTGACGCTCACCGACCAGATCGACATCTCGCGTGGCGACATGCTCTGTGGTGTTGGCGACGCGCCGCGTGTATCTCAGGAGTTCAGCGCAATGTTGTGTTGGATGGCAGATGCCTCTGCTCTGGCCCCGGGAGTGAAGCTGGCGGTGAAGCACACGACGCGGTGGGCAAGGGCAGTGGTGAAGGACCTTCTCTACCGGCTCGACATAAACACCTTGGAACGTGAGACAGATGCCAGGACCCTCGGACTCAACGAGATCGGTCTGGTGAGACTGCGCACCACTCAACCGTTGTTCATTGATGACTACACAGCGAACCGCGAGACGGGCTCATTCATTCTCGTTGACGAGTCGACCAACGCGACCGTTGCCGCAGGAATGATCGTCAGCGATTCCTATGCCGATGAGTTCGTTACCGGGCCACTCATCGATGTTGCTGGCTGAACGCCCATGGTGACAGAGAACGTTGCTTGGCACGCTGGCCAAGTGACTCGATCCGATCGTTGGGAGTCGCTCGGTGTCCGAGGTGCAGTCGTGTGGCTCACGGGGCTGTCGGGTTCTGGCAAGTCGACGATTGCTGCTGTGCTCGAACGCCAATTGATTTCTGCGGGTCGACCGGTCGCTCGACTCGACGGTGACAACATTCGTCACGGTCTGTGCTCCGACCTGGGGTTCACGTCGGCTGACCGCGACGAGAACGTCAGACGTATTGCCGAGGTGGCTGTGCTGATGGCCGATGTCGGAGTGGTTGCGTTGGTGCCGGTAATTTCGCCATATCGGGCCGGTCGTGACCGAGCCCGTTCCATAGCTGCAGCAGCGGAAATCCCCTTTGTGGAAGTGTTCGTCGATACGCACATAGAAGAGTGCGAGCGT
>JAGQSZ010000342.1 GCA_020439285.1 Microthrixaceae bacterium | reverse complement strand
CCTCACGCGTTCCAAGGCTATCGCGGGCACAATAGTTAAAGCCTGGCCCATCGGATGAGTGACCAAAGAGCGGATTCCGCCACGGCCGCTCCCGTCGTCGAGATGTCTGTCCCCCCAGTTGGGCGAGGCATGCACCTTGCGGAGCTGCGCGTCGAGAACTTCCGATCCTGCTACGAAACTGTCGTTCGGTTTCGCGAAGACGTGACCGTAATCGTGGGCGAGAACAACTCTGGGAAGTCCAATGTTGTTGATGCTCTGCGACTGGCACTGAACCCACTGGGTGGGCGACGAACGCGCTACTTCGAGCCCGGGGACGTCTCCTTTGGGAGGGAGCACGAGGGGACGACCCTGACGACGCGATTCGCGGGTCTGACTACTATCCAGCGAGGGCAGTTCCTCACGGCTCTCGATCTCGAGAATATGACGGCCGTCTACGGCACGCGCTTTGAACTCGACCCGGAACGCCCATCGCGCTCGCGACCCGCGAACACGGCCGGACCGGGCGCAGGTCCCGATGCGGAACCTGCGAAGCGTGACGATATCTGTCATGTGTACCTAGAGCCACTTCGCGATGCCCGGCGGGACCTCGACTCCTCGAGCAGTAGACGGCTCGCGACGATCGTCGAAGACCTCCACGACCGAGAGACGATTGAATCGTTCGTAAAGGACGCCAACAAGGAGCTTAGGAAGATCGAAGGGCATGAGGTGGTCACCTCGACACAAGCAGAGATCTCCCGGTACCTCGCTGGCATGACGAGCCCTGTCCGGGAGCAGCGGATGGGCCTGCTCTTCAGGGATTACAAGCTGCACCGGCTCGCAATGGCACTTCGTTTGAAGATGGCAGAGGCCGGAATCGACCTGGCCGACCTCGCGGACTCTGGGCTCGGCTACGCCAACTTGCTGTTCATCGCGACGGTTCTCCTCCAGCTTCGTGCCGCCACCGACGCAGAGCTGACGGTTCTGCTCGTGGAGGAACCCGAGGCCCACCTTCACCCGCAGTTGCAGGCCGTCCTCTTGGACTATCTGCAAGAGCAGGCAGCTGGGTCAGTGCGCGATGACACTACGGATCCCGCTGGCCGTGTCCAGGTTGTCGTTACAACTCATTCTCCGGTGATTGCCAGCAGCGTTCCGGTCGAGAGTGTCGTGGTGATGAGATCTACCAAGATCAAACTCTCCAAGCCAGGCAAGGAGGACGAGGCCGAGGATTCCATGTCGACGCACACAGCAACCGTGGCTGTGGCCGTTGCTGGCCTCGGGCTACTGCCTCACGATGCTCGGAAGCTCGGCCAATATCTCGATGCGACGAAGGCTGGACTCCTGTTTGGCACCCGCATAGTTCTCGTGGAGGGGGTGTCCGAGGCTGTTCTTCTCCCTGTGCTCGGACGAGCGAGGTACAGCGGTGACGACGTGGCGAGCATCATGCGACGGCGGGCACTGTCGGGCCTGACAATCGTCAACATCGGCAGCGTCGACTTCGAGCCATACGTGCGGCTTCTGCTCGGTCGCACCGCGTCGGGAGCCAGCATCGTCGACGGACTGATCGTCATCACCGACTCTGATCCTGAAGTTCTGGGTGAAGGTAGTGACGATACGCCCGATGAGCCTGGAGCGGCGGGACACCCTCCGCCAAAGTCACGTATTCAGCGGCTCCGCGACCTCGCGTCGCAAGATGCGCGACTCCATGTGTACGCGGCCAAGTTCACACTCGAGGCGGATCTGCTGGCCGAGTCTGAAAACGAGCCGGTCCTACGGGAGGCCTTCCTCTCCCAGAAGCCGAGGTCCACGCCGACGTGGAATTCGTTCATTGAGTCCGAAGATCCGGCTGAAGCCTTCTACCGCCGCCTTCGAGGCAATAGTCGATTCCTAGCAAAGGGGCAGTTCGCTCACGAGCTGGCGGTGAAAATTGGTGACGGAGCTCCCTTCAAGTGTCCAGAGTACCTCGCCGAGGCCATCAAGACCGCGATCGAGATTTGACACCCGACGCCGATGGGTGGGCGCCCACGGATGCTCAACGCGACCTGATCGATCGCCCCGGCAGCCGCTTCGTGGAGGCTTGCCCGGGTTCGGGGAAGACCAAGGCAATCGTGGCGCGCTACGAGCGACTAACAAGGGCTCGCCAACGACGGGGGATCGCCCTCGTTTCATTCACGAAGGCAGCGGTGGACGAAGTAGCAGCTCGTTGCTCAGATCAGCGAGTTCTCGCCCCCCCGAACTTCGTGGGGACCTTCGACTCCTTCATTAACCGATTTATCACCGGACCGTACCTAGCCAAGGTGAGCGGTCGGTACCCGCGCTTCATCGACAGCTGGGCCTCGATACCCGGTGCCACCATCCGGGTGCCGTCCATGACGCACGGGATGGACTTCAAGCTTGACTGGTTTGGCTGGGAC
>JAGQSZ010000341.1 GCA_020439285.1 Microthrixaceae bacterium | reverse complement strand
GGCGAATCACCCACCAAGGCAGTGGTGATCAACTCCGTCACGATCACATCGTCAAAGGGCTGAGCCGAGCCCTCGCTACGGGAGTACTGAGAGCGGGGAATCGGTTCCGTCGACATAGACGTGAACCTTCCCGGCTCCTTCGACTCGCCATTGCTTGTCGCCCGAGCGTATGAGAGCTGTTGCCTCGTCGATTCCGACGATCGGAAAACCGGCTCGGGCGAGGCCCACGGTTCGGTGCCACATTTCAGGGGACCAACGGTTGAGTCTGGGAACCACTGTGAAGTCCAGGATCACGTCGAGCCCCGCGGTGAAGGCTCCGCCTCGGCTATCCACCATGTTCTGACACGCGACCGCTGCAGCTTCGCCTGCAAGTGCAACAGTCACTCCTGATCGCCAGGCTTCGACCATCGCATCGAGGACCGGCGAGTCCTTCAGCACTGACCGAAGGTGCATCGGTGACCCGCTCGTCAGATAGATGGCCTTGGCCGCAGCGACCTTTGCTGCCGCGGATTCCTCGAGCGCGTCGGCCCGACGATAAACCTCGAGCACATCTACCGACACTCCCATCGGGGCGAACCACTCTGTGGCCCTGGCGATGACCGAGCCCGGGTCCTCATAGGCCTTGGCCGTTGGTACCACCAGCACCGATCCGGCACCCGAGAAGAGATCACGGTCAAAGGAGCATCCATCGGTGAACTCCTCACCCCCGACGAGTACGAGTGTTCCGGACATGTGGCATCTCCTAGTCGGCTCGGACCGCTAAAGCTTCCAACAAGTCAACCATGCGCGGCCCGCTTCTCGCGCTGCTACGGCAAAGGACCTGAAATAGTTCCCACAGCAAGTGACATAACGGTCTCATTTGTCTCACAAGGACCTGCCGCGGATAGCCTGTCGCCCCATGACGATCCAAAAAGTCGGGATAATCGGTTCGGGAATCATGGGCTCGGGAATCGCCGAAGTCGCGGCGAAAGCCGGCTTCGACGTCGTTCTCCGTTCACGCCAGCAGGCGACGGCTGACGCCATGGTTGCTTCACTGCGCAAGTCGTTGGACCGTCAGGTCGAACGTGGTCGCATCGAACAGGCTGATGCCGACACGGTGTTCGCACGGGTGAGTGCCACCGACGCGCTCAGCGCCCTCGCTGATTGCGATCTGGTGATCGAATCAGTGGTCGAGGATCTGGCAGTCAAGCGCGGTCTGTTCGCCGAACTCGACGGGATCTGCAAAGAAGGCGCGATCCTCGCCACCAACACCTCGACTCTCCCCATCGTGGAGATGGCGGTCGCCACCAGCCGTCCCGACAAGGTCGTCGGCATTCACTTCTTCAACCCGGCGCCTGCAATGGCGCTGGTCGAGATCATCGCTCCGCTCACTGCTTCACAAGAAACAGTCGACACCGCGCTTGAATTCGCAAAGAACTGCGGCAAGGACGCCGTCGCAGTGAAGGACCGTGCCGGGTTCATCGTCAACGCCTTGTTGTTCCCATATCTGAACAACGCGATCCGCATGGTGGAAACGGGAACCGCAACACCAGAGGACGTCGACACCGCCATGAAGGCCGGTTGCAACTTCCCGATGGGTCCCTTGGCACTGTTGGACCTGGTCGGACTCGACACCTCACTGTCGATCCTCGATGCGCTCTATGAGGAGTTCCGCGACCCGAACTATGCAGCCGTGCCAGCGCTGCGCCGGATGGTCTCTGCTGGACTGTTGGGCCGCAAGTCGGGCCGCGGTTTCTACGACTACTCCAAGAAGTAGACGCGTAACCTTCGGCGTGTGCCGATAGTTCCCGATCCGAGCATCTGGTCATTTCCCGACCTGTTTGACGCGCCCGATGACGGGCCGATCGCCATGGGTGCAGACCTGGAACCGGGCACGGTGATCGAGGCCTATCGGCACGGCATGTTTCCCATGCCCATGGGTCGACGGAATCTGGCGTGGTTCTCTCCAGATCCGCGGGGCGTCCTTTTCCCCACCCAGGTCCACGTTTCCAGATCGTTGCGCCGATCGATGCGGCACTTCGAGATACGCATCGACACCGCTTTCGACGAGGTGGTCGAGGGATGTGCTGACAAGCGCAGACCACACGGGTGGATCGACAAGTCGATCAAGACGGCCTACGGCAGGCTGCACGAGATGGGCTGGGCCCACAGTGTCGAGGTGTTCGTCGACGACGAGCTCGCCGGGGGCCTCTATGGGATTGCCATCGGGGGACTGTTCGCCGCCGAATCGAAGTTCCATCGTGTCACCGATGCATCCAAGGCAGCCGTGGTCGCACTGTGTCGCATCATGTCGTCCACCGAAGGGTCACTGATCGATGTCCAGTGGGCCACACCGCATCTCGAGAGTCTCGGTGTGGTGGAAATTCCGCGGTCGCGTTATCTGGGCATGCTCGATTC
>JAGQSZ010000340.1 GCA_020439285.1 Microthrixaceae bacterium | reverse complement strand
AACCTGATGAACACGTCCTTTTCGACCTCCTCGACGACGTCGGCCTCGTCCAGATATGGACCAACACGCCAGTACAACTCGGGTGGGTCGATCATCTGATCGTCGATCCAGCCGCTGCCCGGAGTCTGCAGGAGTGGGTGGTTCAACAAGAACAGGAACTCGCCTCCGGGTTTGAGGATCCGGGCGACTTCGGCGAGCGCCGCGTCGACATCTGGAATGTGTTCGAACACCAGACATGCGATCGCCATGTCCGCGACCGCTGAACCCAGGCCCATCGCTGTGGCGCTGCCCTGTGCGTAGGACGGGCCACCGGCCCGCTCGGTCGCGACCGACACCTGGTTGTGTGCGGGGTCGATCCCGACGACGTCCATACCGGCCGTAGTCGCGACCCGGGCGACCTGTCCTTCGCCGCAACCAACATCGATCAGCAGTCCGGAACCGGGCAAGTGCGATGAGATCAGAGGAAGGATCTGTTCGACGTATTCGGGGTCGACCCCCTCGGTAAACTGCTCTTGCCACCAACCCGCGTGTGACTCCCAGGGGTCTTGCACTTTTATTGATCCTCTCGGGGATGGAACTTCTCCCAGATTGTGTCGGCAACAGCTTCGGGTAGCCATTTGACGTTGCTCAGGTCCTCACGGCTAGCGGCCTTGATGGCCTTGATGCTGCCGAATTCCTTGACCAAACGAGCCCGCCGCTTCGGCCCCAGACCGGCTATGTCATCTAGAGCAGATTGGGTCATTCGCTTGGCTCGACGTTCCCGGTGGAACGTGATCGCGAACCGGTGCGACTCGTCGCGGATTCGTTGCAACATGAACATCGCCTCGGAGTTGCGGGGGATGATCACCGGGTCGGAGCGGTCCGGAACGTAGACCTCTTCGAACTGTTTCGCGAGCGACGCGACGGGAATGTCGTTGTCCAGACCAAGTTCTTCGAGCACCCGCACGGCCACTCCGAGTTGCCCCTTGCCACCGTCGACCAACAACAACTCGGGCGGATAGGAGAACTTGCCCCGTTCCTCGATCGGACGTTCCCGTTCAGCGAGATAGGCGCTGAACCTGCGGGTGAGGACTTCTTCCATCGCGGCAAAGTCGTTGTTGCCGGGAACATTGACCTTGAAACGACGGTATTCGGACTTGCGGGGCAGTCCGTCCTCGAGCACCACCATCGAACCGACATAGTCAGTGCCCTGCAGGTGGCTCATGTCGTAACACTCGATGCGTAGCGGCGCTTCGGGCAGATCGAGGGCGTCTTGGAGTTCGTTCAGCGCCTTGGCACGCGAGTTGTGATCCGATGCCCTGCGCAGACGATGTCGGGTGAATGCTTCCTTGGCGTTCGCGGTGACGGTCTCGGCGAGTTCCCGTTTGGCGCCACGCTGTGGAATCCGAATCTGGACCTTGCTCCCCCGCTGTTCGCTCAACCATTCCTCGTACAGATCGAGGTCATCTGGGATAACGGGAACGAGAACTGATTTCGGATACCCGACGGCTGGCTCGTCGCCGTAGATCTGTTCGAGGATCGTCGCGACCGTCTGTGGCGGTGCCATCTCCATCACCTTGTCGACGATCAGACCCTGACGGCCCACCACACGTCCTTTGCGCACGAAGAAGATCTGGGCCGAGGCTTCGATCTCGTCTTCGTGAATACCGATGATGTCTACGTCCTCACTACGGTCCCCGACCATCTGTTGGCGTTCGATCGCCCGTTTGACCGAGGTGATCCGGTCCCGCAGACGGGCAGCTTGTTCGAACTCCTGGGTCGACGCCGCCTCGCGCATCTGGCGTTCGAGAGCGTCGAGAACGGGTTCGGTGTCCCCTTCGAGGAACCCCATGAAGTCCGCGACCAACTGGTCGTAGTCCTCCTTGGTGATCTCGCCCACACACGGCGCCGCGCATTTCTCGATGTGGAACAACAGACATGGCCGCCCGAGCCGTTGATGACGTACGAGCTTGCCGTCGGAACAGGTTCGGATGGGGAAGGTTCGCAACAGTTCGTCCAAGGTCTCGCGGATCGCATACGCGTGCGCGTAGGGACCGAAATACCGGGTGCCCTTGTTGCGGCGGCCACGCATGACGGTCGCCCTCGGCCACTCGTCACCCAGGGTCACAGCAAGGAACGGGTAGCTCTTGTCGTCGACGAGTCTGATGTTGAAACGAGGCTTGTACCGCTTGATCAGCGTGTACTCCAACATGAGTGCCTCGACCTCGTTGCGGACCTGTATCCACTCAACCGTTGCCGCCGTCGCGACCATCTGAGCGGTTCTCGGGTGAAGTCCCCGCGGGTCTTGGAAATAGTTGGAGAGCCGGGAGCGAAGCGACTTCGCCTTGCCCACATAGATGATCCTGCCCTCGGCATCTTTGAACTGGTAACTACCCGGGGTGTCGGGGATCGTTCCAGCGGGCG
>JAGQSZ010000339.1 GCA_020439285.1 Microthrixaceae bacterium | reverse complement strand
TTGAGGTCAACGGTACTCATGGTGGCTAGAACAACCTTCACGTGATCGGTATTCCAGAACGTCTATCGTTCGGGCGTGGCCTTCAAGTCTTCAGAGTTGCACGACACCGAACAACTCGTTCTCGACCTTCACCCCCATCCGATAACTCTGTTCCGCAGCGTCGTTGCTCTCACAGTGTCGATCATCTTCGGCCTGTGGGTGTCGTTGTGGTGGCGTCCAGAGGGTAAGACCTGGGCGGTGTTCAGGGTGATCATCGCTGCCGCGGTCATCGGGGCGCTCATCTACTTCATCGTTCAATGGATCAACCTGATCACCCAGCACTTCGTGATCACCACTGACCGATGCATATTCCGACAAGGGGTGTTCGCCAAGAGTGGCGTCGAGATCCCCTTGGAACGGATAAACACGATCTTCTTCCGCCAGACTGTTCTTGAACGGATGGTTGGCTGTGGGAGTTTGGCGCTCGAATCAGCTGGCGAACGTGGAACCGAGACGATCGAGCACGTTCGAAACCCTGTGAAGGTCCAGCACGTCATCTACAAGCAGATTGAGGACAACGAGAACCGCAAGTTTGACCGGATAGGGGTGAACAATCCCGGGCTTGGGGCTTCCGCACCATCGTCGACCGCTGATGAGATTGCGAAGCTCGCCTCGTTGCTCGAGCAGGGACACCTTTCACAAGAGGAGTTTGAGGCTCAGAAGGCCGCGTTGCTAGCAGGCGGGAACGGGTAGGAACTGAACACCAACCCGAGGACGAACAAGTAGGTACCCATGGATCTGAAAGATCGTGTCGTGATAGTCACGGGGTCGACGAGCGGGATCGGCGAGGCGGTCGCTCGCAGGCTCGCAGCAGCCGGTGCATCGATAGTGGTCAACTCGGCCACGTCAGCCGAAGCCGGCGAGGCAATCGCTGGCGAACTTCCCGATGCGATCTATGTCCAAGGAGACATCTCGGATCCTCAGACCGCTGTATCACTCGTCGAGTCAGCACTCGAGCGGTGGGGACGACTAGATGGCCTGGTCAACAACGCTGCGAGGACCGTCCAGATCCCGATGGCTGACATCGATGCTGTGACGGCAGATCACTGGCGAATGATCTTGGAAGTCAATGTCATGGGGACGTTCTTGGTCAGCCAGGCAGCGCTGCCCGCGTTGCGGAACTCTGATGACGGGTGGATCATCAACATCACTTCTGTCGCCGGTGTTCGCCAGACAGGAAGCTCCATTCCATATGCGGTTTCCAAGGCGGCGGTCGATCACTTGACCACGTTGCTGGCCAAGTACGGAGCTGGAGAGGTCCGGGTAAATGCTGTTGCACCCGGACTCGTGGCGACTCCATGGACCGCCGATTGGGATGACCTGAAAGCGGGCGTGACGGCAATTGCACCCTTGCATCGAGTGGCGACGCCCGATGATGTCGCCGATGCATGTGAGACCCTGATTGCGTCGCGATATGTGACGGGCCAGACCTTGGTTGTGGACGGCGGCCTCAGTTTGGTTCTCTGAGCCCGGGTCGAATTCGGTCGATCGCTCCGAATGGGCGAAGATGGCCCGTCAACTTCAGGAGGATCAGTAGTGACAACCGTTGGAGTCCCGCGTGAGACCAAGAGTGCTGAGCATCGGGTGGCTATCACGCCGGACGGGGTAGCAGAACTGGTCCATCACGGAGTCGAGGTGCTTGTGGAATCGGGCGCCGGTGAGGGGGCAGCGCTGGCAGACAGCGAGTACCAATCAGCAGGTGCCAAGATCCTCACCGAGGCCGCCGATGTCTGGGGGAGTTCTTCAATTATTTGCAAGGTGAAAGAGCCCCAGGAGTCCGAGGTTGCCTACCTCCACTCGGGCCTTACCCTGTTCACCTATCTCCACCTGGCCGGATATCCGGCGGTTGCATCATGGCTCCTCGAACGAGACGTGACAGCGATCGCGTACGAGACCGTGCAGACCGAATCTGGAGATCTTCCGTTGCTAGCGCCCATGAGCGAGGTTGCCGGTCGCATGGCCCCACAATTGGGGGCACATCATCTTCAACGCAACAGCGGAGGACGCGGAGTGCTCCTAGGCGGAGTCACCGGCGTCGAGCCCGGCCGGGTCGTGGTTCTGGGGGCGGGGAACGTGGGTTGGAATGCGGCTGTGATCGCGTCGGGCATGGGAGCAGAGGTGCAGTTGCTCGACTTGGACCTGGACCGTCTCCGTTGGGCCGATGATTTCGGCCACGGGCGAATCACCACGCTCGCTTCCAACCGGGGAGCCGTAGCCCGTGCAGTTGCGCAGGCTGATTTGGTAATCGGGGCGGTACTCGTCGCCGGAGGGCGGGCCCCGACAGTGGTGACCGAGGAGATGGTCGCAGCGATGAAACCCGGCTCTGTGATCATCGACATTGCGGTCGACCAGGGCGGGTGCATTGCCACAACTCGTGAGACCACCCAC
>JAGQSZ010000338.1 GCA_020439285.1 Microthrixaceae bacterium | reverse complement strand
TGCCGATCTGGGGACCGCCACGACCTGCGAGTTCCTCGTTGAGGATGTACTCGTAGACTCCTTCACCCTCGGACCCGCCGTATTCCTTGGGCCAGGTCATGCCGAGCCAGCCCTGGTGCCCGACTTCCTTCATGAAGGCGCGACGCTTGGGAGTGTCGACGATCTGGGCCATGTTCTCACGGGTGACGTCGAAGATATCGATGTCGTCGTGTGCGTCACAGAACGCGATTACCTCGTCTTTGAAGGCAAGTTGTTCTGGCGAAAATTCGAAATCCATAACGTCTCCTAAGTGCTTCGGATCAACCCCGCGAACCGCGATCGATCCAAAATCTGACGACCCGTCAGATTCTAAGGTGTGGCCGGTGATGTGGCCAAGATGCGCTCTTCAACCGCCCAGAATTGCGCAACTGGACGCCGCCGTCGACCCTTCAGAGATCGAGCGGGGTGCGCCCGATGATGCTCGCGTAGATCACCCGAGCCATGGACCGTTTGAGTTCGTCACGCGACACACCGGAGTCGGTGATCCCACGCTGATGCGCCGCGACGTGGGACAGCATCGACACGAGCACGACAGCGCTCGCCCACGGATCGAGGTGATCAGGGGCGAAGCCCGCCTGTTTCTGCTTTTCGATCACGTCGGTGGCGGCCACGGTGAATTTGTTGAGTAGACCGGTGCGTCGCTCACGGAATCTTTCGTCGCCTTCGAGCACGGCCAGGTCGATAACGGCCATCAGACCTGAATGATCAGCCCAGAACGACAGGAACGCCTCGGCCACCGCTTCGCACGCGTCGAGAGCGTTTCGTCCGTGCCAGTCAGCGCTGGTTAGCGGTTCGACGAGCCGAGCGGGGCCTTCCGATACGAGTTCGTCGGCGAGTGCCAACACTGCCGCTTCGACGTCCGCGAAGTACTGATAGAACGTCGCCGGTGAACTGCCCACCTCTCGTGCGATATCGACGACCTTGAGGTCTCGATAGCTGCGGGTACTGATCAGGACACGTGTCGTGTCCAAGATCCGGGCACGCGTGGCAAGACCCCGGCGTCCCGGAACGCGGCCATCTGCAGCGCGCATCTCGGGAAGTTCTGACGGTTCGGGGTCGGTCATCGGTCTTCGTGCCCTTCTTCGCTGCGACTCAGGAGATCGCGGTCGCGTCGCTCGGGCGGATGAACCGGTCCCCGTAACGGTGGATGAGTTCCTCGGCCTTGGACAACTCGGGCGCCATTATTCCCTTGGTGAACCACGACGACGTGAGAATCGTCGTGACACCGGCCGCCTCGAGTTCGTCGACTAGGTCGACAGTCGGGGGCTCGAGCGGCGATGCGATGATCTCGAAGTGACGATCGGCGGTGCCGAGTTCCTGACGACGGGTCTGCAATGTCGCACAGTGCTCGATGAGTTCCTTGGCCGGGTAGTAAAGGCCCAGCCATCCGTCGCCGATCCGTGCGGCACGGTCGAAAGCGATCTCGGAATGGCCGCCGATATGGATCGGTACCTGCTTGGTCGGAGCGGGGCGCATCTCGACCGGATCGAAGTCGTAGAACTCTCCGTGATACTCGGCCATGCCTCCTGCCCACAGGGCTCGCATGACCTCGATCATCTCCTCCATCCGAGCGCCGCGGCGTTTGAATGGTTGTTCCATCAACTCGAACTCTTCGCGCATCCAACCGGCGCCGACTCCGACCCCCACCCGGTTGCCCGAGAGCACTGCAGCGGTGCCTATCGCCTTGGCAGCGACGAACGGGTTGCGCGCTGGCAGGACATAGACGTTGGTGACGAAGTTCAGACGCGTGGTGACCGCTGCCATTGCACCGATGGCGACCCAAACGTCAGGCCAGTTCTCTGTCGGGTCGAACAGCGGTGTGCCGTCCGGGGTGTACGGATACTTCGAATCCAGGTTCGCCGGGTAGAGCACGTGGTCGGAGATCGCGACCGAGTCGAATCCGGCTTCCTCGCACACAACCGCTACACGGCACCAGTGCTCGGGTGGAACGCCGATCATCCCATGACAGAACTTCACCGGTTCCCCCTAGTTGAACTCATCAACAATTCCTCGGCCGCGAATCTCATGAGTCGCTCCCGCCCAAGGAGTCCCGGGCACGGTCACGCAACTCGAATTTGAGGACTTTGCCGCTCGCGTTGAGTGGCAGTTCCTCGACCACCTCGACATGACGTGGGACCTTGAAGTTGGCGAACCGTTCACGAGACCACGCGATTACCTCGGCCGGGTCAACCGTCGCGCCATGGCGTGGCACCACGAACGCGTATCCCACCTCGCCCATGCGCTCATCGGGCACGCCGATCAAAGCGACTTGGGCGATATCTGGGTGGCCGAGCAGAAGCTGTTCGATCTCGGCCGGGTACGCGTTGAATCCGCCGACGATGAACATGTCCTTGATGCGGTCGGTGATTCGCAGGTATCCGTCGGAGTCC
>JAGQSZ010000337.1 GCA_020439285.1 Microthrixaceae bacterium | reverse complement strand
CCTGCTCGGTGAGCAGTCCGGCGGCTACATACACGAGCTGATCCCGCTGCGTTTTCCCGCTGAGCTTCTGCTTGATCTGGTTGAGCGTGAAGGGGTTCCCCAAGACCTCCGCCACCTCGATAGCGCGCTTCCGCACCCTCGGACGTGTCTTCGTCTCGATGATGTTTTCCGTTTCATCGTTCTTGGCTTGGAGGCGTTCGGCGTCACTCTTGCCCAGGTCACGGTTCACGGTGCTGCGGTGCTGGTCTACGCGCTCCTGCGCCCACAGGCGTGTCCGCCGCGACTTCTCCGTCACACAGCACGCCCACCACCAGGCGTTCATGTCAACGACGGGCTGGTTACCGAAACCTGCCACCCAACCTGCGAAGATCGCCGCGAGGCGGATGCGGATGGAAACGCGGTGACCGTCCACCGCGTCCAGCAAGCCCGCCGAGTTCGCGGCGCGCTCCCGCTCAATCTCATACTCGACTTCCTCGGTGATCGTGATCTCCCCGTGTGGTCCCCACACATTGAGCGAAGGACACATTTTCGCCGTCGATGGGAGCCTGAGTTTCTTGCACATCTCCGCCTTCCGCGCCCTGAACAGTGTCACCAGTTCGTCAGGGTCGGCGGTGTCCTCTTCCCGCTGCGTGGGGAAGATCAGCATGCGCTGGAGTGTCCCGCCGAGGGTGTCGGACAGGAACACGCCCATGCGGTCGTCGGTCGAACTGACGGTCACCACGATCCGGTAGCTGGACTCTTCGAGGTAGGCGCAGTCGCCGTCGCGGGACAGTGCTTTGTCGCCCACCTGATCCCCGGTGAACATCGTGCGGATGTTCGCGTTGAGGGTCGTCGGCTTGACCTCACCGACTCTCGCGCTGGACGCGCTCTTCGCGGCGAATCCGTCGATCTCGTCGTAGTTCGCCCACACGCCCTGATCGACGCGGCGCACCCACTCCTTCTTCGACTTGTTGCCGTCCCCAACGTCGATCTGCTCCCAATACGAACGGACGAGGATTTCACCGGACGCGAGAGTGTCCAGGTACGGCTTGCACCCATCCAGCGCCATCTGCAACGGGGCTCTCATCGCCGCGCCTTTACCGCGTCCGGACACACCGACCAAAGCCATCAGAAGGTTCAGCGGCATGGGACGTGCGTCCGTGCCCGTGACCACGCCCGCCCCGGGTTCGTCCATCGCGGCGGTGCCCAGGGCTTTGACAAGCACCGCCCACGGGCTCGTGACCTGATATCCGCCTGACATGAGATGAAGCAACTCCAGCAACGGGACTCCGCACAGGAAGACCTCTTGTTCCAGTTCGTCGTCGGTGAGTGCCGTCAGGTTTCCGAGGGGGTTGTCTTTGTCGGTGATTTCGCCGCTGCGGAGCCACGTCATTGTGGGGATAGAGGGATGGGTGTACCACCCACGGTCAACGTTCATGCCGATGTACGTGCGCGTGGAGGGTTCCTTTTTCTTCTGCTCGACTTCGGCGGAGGTGCCTCCGAATACGGCGGAAGGATCTGCGTCAGCGATTGTTTTGTCAGACTTCGGTGGTATGCTCATTACTGATTCCTTTCAGAACCGCCCCCTGTTGCCGCCAAGCTCACGGGGGCGGTTTATTTTTGTTAGACGGTTTCCTTGGCGCGGCGCAGACGGTGCCCCCACAGCAGGAGGGCGTCCTTGGGCTTGATGACCCACACGCTGCGTAAACGCTCAGCTGGGAGTCTGCCGTCACGGATGGCGGCTCCCACCGCTGCGGTTGTGATGCCGAAGGTTTCCGCGCACCAGTCCGAACCGACAATCTCGGGCAACTCCCCCTCGTAGGGGATTTCGACAAATACGCTCATTATTCGCTTCCTTCCGGTATTTGTTATGTCATCTACTCTAACCGAAGAATTGCAAAAGAAGTTCCCAACTCGCAATTGCTTTTCTCGCAAGCGAGTGACGGCTGCCAGCCATTAGCGACGGGACGTGACGCCGAAATCGTGGTAGAAACGGAAAATCGTGGTAATCGTGGTACGTGGTAGAGACCCCCCCTTCCATTTTCCGCAGCGGTAACCAGAAGGAGCGCGGCGTAGACGATAGAAGCATCTCCGCAGCTCAGATAGTATTTTATATTAAAAATAACTAAAATTTAAGCACACATCACGAGCAGAAAACGAGGGGGGTAAAATCGTGGTACCACGATTTACCACGATTTTGAGTTTCAGGTAGCCAGCTAGTTTTGGGAGTTTTGCTCTACGCGGCGGGTATCAGTGAGTTCTACGCGGCGTAGAAGCAAGAAGGGGAACACCGCTGCACGGGGCTGTTCAGGCTTGGTTAACAGTGCCGCGCCGCGCGGTGCCGCCCCGAGGGACTTCCTAGGAGTGCGACGCCGATAGGCGGCGTCGGGGCGTTCCGTGTGGGACTACCGTCAGACGCCAGCGAGGAGGTCGAGAGGGTCGCCGCTCACTGG
>JAGQSZ010000336.1 GCA_020439285.1 Microthrixaceae bacterium | reverse complement strand
CCACTTCCACATCGTCACGGAAACCCTCATAGAGGGCGTCGTACATCGGTCCGCCAACCAGAGCGACACGTAGTTTCTCGCTCATCGATGCACCTCAACTGACCGAGCAGGTGTTGGACAGGACTCCGATGCCTTCGATCTCCACCTCAACGATGTCCCCGTCTGCGAGGTACACCGAGGGGGAACGGCCGAGCGCCACACCCGCAGGCGTTCCGGTGGTGATCACATCACCTGCTCGCAAGGTCAGGAACCTTGACAGGTACGAGATGATCTCGGCCACTCCGAAGATCATGTCGGAGGTGTTGGAATCCTGGCGGGTCTCGCCGTTCACCCGACACGAAATTCGAAGGTTCTGCGGGTCTGGTATCTCATCGGGGGTGACTATCACCGGGCCGAGCGGACAGAACGTGTCAAAGGACTTCGACCGCAGCCATTGTCCGTCGCTGAACTGGGCGTCACGGGCCGAGACATCGTTGCAACAGGTGTAACCGAGCACGTGGTGCAACGCTGTTTCGACGCTCACGTTCCGGACGTCGTCGAGCATCACCAAAGCGAGTTCCGCCTCGTAGTCGACCTGGGTCGAATGCTCGGACGACCATTCGATCACCTCGCCCGGACCGATGACCGATTGTGGCAACTTCGGAAATGTGACCGGTGCTGCGGGTGGCTCCATCCCGGATTCTTGGGCGTGCTTCGCATAGTTGAGTCCGACCGCAATGATGGATCCCGGGCGGGCGATGGGCGACAACAGCTCGACCTGATCCGCCGGGATCGGATCGGTTCGTTCCGGGTTGCGTGGACCAGGTGTGGCCAACAAGTTTGTCAGCGGCGAGTCCGCCGTGGTGATCAAGGGGTGGACGCCGGCCTCATCGATGCGGGCCGCGTAATCCAAGCCGTCGATCTCGATCCTTGCGAGCCTCATCGCGTTCTCCGTTCAAGTCTCAATGCAGCGTCCTCGAATTCACTGTTCCGTTTCAACCGGCTGCGATTCCACCGTCTATCAACCAGTCTGCCCCGGTCACGAACGAGGCCTGATCGCTCGCCAGATAGAGCACCAGATCGGCGACCTCGTCGGGAGTCCCGAGCCTTCCCAATGGCTGTCGCGCGACGAGCGCCTCTCGCATGGCCACCGGGTCTTCGGCCTGATCGAGCAGTCGGCCGACCCATGGCGAATCCACGGTCCCGGGGCTCACACAGTTGCAGCGAATCCCTTGCGATGCGTACTGCACCGCGACCTGTTTGGTGAGCGCGACGACAGCACCCTTAGACGCGCAGTAAGCGGCACGGTTGGGGAGACCGACCGACGCCGCAACCGATGCCGTGTTGACGATCACCCCGTGACCTGCCGACAACATGTGCGGCAGAGCGGCGCGGATACCGAGGAACATCCCTCTGACGTTCACCGTGAATAGCAGGTCCCATTCCTCGGTGGTGCAGTTGAGAACGTCGGTCACTCCACCGACTCCGGCGTTGTTGCAGAGAACGTCGATCTGGCCGTACTCGTTGATACATGTGTCGATCAGCGCCTGGACCTGACCTTCATCAGACACGTCGACCTGCACACCCAGGGTCCCCGCTGGAATGTTCTGGGGAACCAGGTCACCGGCAACCACGGATGCTCCCTCGTCACGCAGACCGGTCGCGATCGCGTGACCAATTCCAGATGCGGCACCCGTGACTACGGCGACCTTGTTGGCGAATCGTGGTTTCAACTCAGCTCTCCTCGGTGGGATCGGTGAACGTGGATCGCAGCTCGTCGATCTCGGCCCACAGGGCGTCGGGCAGAACGGACGTGAATGCATCGGCAGCCGCGTTCACCTCGGCAGGTGAGCGGGCACCTACGACGGTGGTGCTCACCCCGGCGATACGCCTTGGATGATTGATCGCCGCCTGGTGAAGCGTCACCCGGTGACCTTGGCAGGCCTCTTGGAGTTGAGCCACACGTTCACGGATGTGCGGTGGCGCAGGCAAATAGTCATATGTGTCAGTTGCACCGGTGAGAATCCCGCTTTGGAATACTCCCGCTGCTAACAGGGCGACTCCAGAGTCGGCGCAATGCTGGGCAACGGATTCCCCAGAGGATTCGAGCAATGTGATCCGCCCAGCGAGCAGAACCACATCGATGTCGATTCGATCCATCAAGTGCTGCGCCACCGAAGCCGAATTGGTGCCCACCCCGATGGCGCCCACACGACCCGAATCGCGCTGGCGGATCAGAACTTCCGCAGCAGCGAGCGCTTCGTCGAGATGATCATCGGGATCATGCAACAGCGCGACGTCGATGTGATCCCGACCGAGTCTGATCCGGCTCTCGTCGAGCTCGTCGATAATCCCTTCGGGTGAGAAGTCGAACACCGACTCACCTGGGGGAGCGCCAAAGAAGATGTCGTCTGCGGGTCGGATATCCAACTCCCGTACCCGGCGGCCGACCTTGGTCGACACGGTGACACC
>JAGQSZ010000032.1 GCA_020439285.1 Microthrixaceae bacterium | reverse complement strand
ACTGGAATTCGATGGCCCCCAACGGCGGTGGCGCACCGACCGGTGAAGTAGCGGATCAGATCAACTCAGCGTTCGGTTCCTATGACGCTTTCGCCGAGAAGTTCAAGGAAGCTGCCGCTACCCAGTTCGGTTCCGGATGGGCCTGGCTGGTCGACACCGGTTCGGGACTCGACATCTTGAAGACCGCGAACGCTGATCTTCCCATGAAGCACGGCGCCAAGGCGCTGCTGACCATCGATGTGTGGGAGCACGCCTACTACATCGACTTCCGTAACGCCCGACCCAACTACATCTCGACCTACCTCGAGAACTTGGTCAACTGGGACTTCGTCGCTCAGAACCTGGCGAGCTGAGCCTTCCAAACTCCAGACCCGTTACGATCGGTGACGCAGACCGGCGACCGCTTCTCATAGCGGTAGTCAGTCTCGTCACCGTCGTCGCGTTCGAATCGCTCGCGATAAGCACGGTGATGCCAGTCGTCGAGCGTGATCTAGGTCAGATCTGGCTGTACGGCTGGGTCTTCTCCGCTTTCTACATAGGGACCCTCATCGGAGCAGTCGTCGGCGGCAACGTCGTCGACCGGGTCCGTCCGATCGGACCCATGATCGTAGGAATCGCCGTGTTCGCCGCTGGTCTCGCCATAGGCGGGCTCGCTGTGAACATGGAGATGCTCGTCGGTGGGCGACTCCTGCAAGGCCTTGGGGCCGGGATCGTGCCAGCGGTCGCCTATGTCGTAGTTGCCCGAGGGTTCCCAGCAGATCTCCACCCCAAGGTGTTCGCTGCTATGTCCACCGCGTGGGTGATGCCAGCGCTCGTGTCCCCACTCCTCGCTGCGTTTATAGCCCGGCATCTCGGCTGGCGTTGGGTCTTTCTGGGCCTGATCCCGGTGACCCTCGTGGTAGCAGCGATCGGTGCCCCACGAGTTGCGACAGTCGGATCGGGCCGGCCTGTTGAAGCCAGCGACACGGTGGACGGAGACGTCCGGGCACCCAGACGCATCATCTGGCAGGTTCTGCTGTTGGCTGTTGGGGCTGCGGTCACCGTTAGTGGACTCGAACTGTCCCAGTTGTGGATCGGTCTTCCGCTCGCCGTTGTGGGGGCGGCGGTGCTCGTGTTGATGTTCACACGGCTGACCCCAACAGGCACACTGTTGTTCGTGCCGCGACTGCCGGCTGCTGTGATGCTGCGTGGCGTGTTGACCTACGCGTTCTTCTCCGCCGACGCCTTCGTCTCACTCGCGGTCACCTCGGTGCGAGGGATGACAACCACTTTCGCTGGCGTTGCGCTGGTCATCTCGTCGGGGACCTGGACAGTCGGATCCTGGGTGCAGGCCCGGCTGATGAACTCCGAGCGGTCCCGCGAGGTGTCTTCCCGATTGGTTCGAACTGGTGGAGTCCTGATCGCTGTTGGCGCATCCGGGATGGTTGCTTCATTGTCGACCGCGGTTCCCGTTTGGGGATGGTTGATCAGCGGCGCGATTAGTGGGTTGGGAATGGGACTCGCCTACACGACCATCTCGGTGGTCACACTGGCCGAAGCCGAATCGGGTAAAGAAGGCGAAGCGACAGCCGCTCTGCAGCTATCGGACATCTTGGGTGTTGCCATGGGAACCGGCGTCGCAGGCGCGATCGTGGCGATCGGTGACCGGCTCGATGTCTCGACAATGATGCGGGTTCTTCCGATCTACGTCGTCGCTGCTGCCGGGGGACTGGTCGTTGTGGCTGCCGGTAGTCGTCTCGGAATTCAGGAGCGTGTGGCAGGACGGCCTCAGGCTGATTCGAACCCTGCGAGTCGCTCGTAGAGTTGGTCGAATATGTCGGCGATGTCCTTGCCCCGATAACCCAAGGCGTGGACGGGTAGCCGATCCCCGACGGCCTCGTTCAGGATCGTTCGCTGTGGGATGAACGGGTGCCACACCGCGTCCGAACCCATCAGACGGTTGAGTGACTCTTCTTGTCGGTGTGCCTCGATGGACACCGCCGGCGCACGGTTGACGATCACGCCCCCAATGTCGAGATTCGGGTTGGTGTCGTGCCAGACCTCGTCCACAACTCGAAGCACCGTCTCTGCTCCCCGGATGGATAGTGCGGACAGTTCAACGACCAACAGGAGCCGGTCTGCCAACGCGAGTCCGGTGCGGGTAGTCGGTCCAAGTGATGGTGCGCAGTCGATGAACACATACCGGTAGCGGTCGAGCATCGGCGTAACTGCACGTCGCAGACGCATGGCGGATTCGGGATCGGTGGCGTCGCCCTCTCTGTCGATCAGGTTGAAGCTCGCAGGTAGGACGTCCACGCCCTCGCCCCAACCGGAGGTGACTGTCGCGGCTTCGGCAACTTTGGGGTCGCCGGTGCGAATCACGTCACCGACAGACAGATACTCGTCCGTTGCTTCAACACCGGTCGACCAACTCGCGCTGCCTTGGGGGTCGAGGTCGATGATCAGGCACTGGTCTCCAGCGCGCTGAGCTGCGGCCGCCAGACCGAGAACGACGGTGGTCTTCCCTACGCCACCCTTTTGGTTGAGTACCGCTGTCACCGTTGCCATCGCTCAATCGTGGCACGCGCCAAGGTGCTGGCGCGACAAAGTGCGGACATATTCCAGATGCGCCTGTGGGACGTGGACCTGACAGGCTGTAGCGATGACTTTCGCCGGCAGCGCATATCTAGTTCAACCCGATGCGGGCCCCGGCCCGGGTGTGTTGGTCCTGCATTCCTGGTGGGGACTCACCGCCGGAGCGAAGCGAGTCGCGGATCGGCTCGCCGATGCTGGGTTCACTGCCATGGTGCCGGATCTCATGGCCGGAGAGGTCCCCGAGAGCTACGAAGCTGCGCAGAAACTGCTCTCGAAAGCGGATATGAACGTAACTGCCGACTTGGTGCTATCTAGCCCCGTGAGCCTCCGTGCCTATTCTGCTGACCCTCAGGCGCCGATCGCTGTTGTGGGGTACTCGTCGGGAGCATCCTGGGCTCTCTGGTTGGCGACTCGGCTCCCGGATGATTTCGCTGCGGTCGTTGCGTACTACGGCGCCCAGAACATCGACTTCGATGAGCTACGCGCACCCGTGCTCGCCCACTTCGCCGAGTTCGACGAATTGGTATCTGACGATGATCGCACTGAGATGCACGCCCGATTGCTGCTATCCGAAAAGAGCATCGAGGTGCATGACTATCCGGGAACTCAGCACTGGTTCGCCGAGGTGGACCAACTGGATCGCTATGACGCGGATGCTGCCGAGCTTGCTTGGAGCCGGACTGTCGAATTCGTGAGTAGAGCGCTATCGACTCGTTGAGTTTTACTGGGTGTCCTAGTGTTCCAACGGATCCGGACAAAGAGTCCGGTCTTCCAACATGCCGATACTCGACGAGTTAGTGATCCCGTTCAACAACGGGTACGTGCGCGACGGAGCGACGTACCAGAATGTGACCCTGCAGGATCAGTGCCCTCAGCGAATTGTGGAGCACGCTCTGTACGTCTTGGATGGAACTATCCACGACGGAATTCGTGACGCGCTACGTGGCCAGAGCGTCGATCTGAACTGCTTCGCTGTCTGGGCGCGCCAATACCTCCCGGTTCTCCCGGCTGAGGCCATTGGCTTTCTAGGTGGAGGAGACCCGCTTCAGGCCGCTGGTTCTCGATGCTGTGATCCAGCCAACGTGGAGGCCGCTTCTGGTTCGTCGGCCGGTTTGGTGCGGTTGAAGTAGACGGAATGGAGGTGGAGGTGTTCTCCGGTGGGGTGTTGGTAGGGCTGTGCGTCTGGTAGGTCGCCTGGGGCTGGTGGGGTCGGTGTTTGGGCTGGTGGGATGGGTTTGCCGTATTGGTTGGTGAATTCGAGTCCGCCTGGGGTTCCGGTTGGGATGTCGGGGTTGCCGGTGATTCCTAGGAGTCCTTGGTGGTGCATGCGGTGGTGTTTGGGGCAGATGCACGCGAGGTTGTCGGTCGTGGTCGGTCCGTTGTCTTCCCAGTGGGTGATGTGGTGGGTTTGTAGCCAGCGTTGGTTGTCGCATCCGGGGACGACGCAGGTGTAGTTGTCGCGGTGTTCGATGAGTCGGCGTAGCCGGTCTGGCGGGGTGCGGTGTGACCGGCATGTTGATAGTGGTATGCCTTCGCGTTCCCAGATGGTGGTGATATCGGCGTCGCAGCAGAGTTGTCGGCGTAGCCATTCGGGTAGTCGGGTTCCGCCGTGTAGTTCACCTATCCATGGCGTGTCAGCAGACTCACCGGTAGGGATTTCTAGGTGTAGGTGGACTTTGTTGCGTGCAGGGTTGTTGACGCCGTTGGCGTTGGTAGTGATGACCGAGTTCGCGAGTCCGATGAAAGCGTCTGTGGATGACACGTCTTGCACGCCGAGTTCTTTGTCTGTGCCTGTGTCTGGTAGTCCTTGTGCGCGGGCTGCTTTCTTGGCTGTTTCGCGGGCTTGGTCGTGGAGAGCGTCTCGGGATTTGTTGAGTGCTGTTTCGATGATGGCGCCTTCGTCCGCGGTTAGACGGATGCGGGCCCACCAGTCGCCGTCGTCGTCGTAGCCGTATGACATTCCTCGTTGTGAACGCCCTGGTGATGGTGACCGGTCTCGGGGTTTTTCGATGTCGAATCCGTAGGTTCGGGTGGCTTTGATGATCTGGTTGACGGTTGCTGATCTAGCGACGTTGGATACGGATTCTTCGTATTCGGTGGGTGTGTAGCGGGCAACGGCGTGTGCTTGGTCCAATGACAGGAGACCTTCGCGTAACAGGGTGAGGGTGGCTGGTAGTTCGCTTGCTCGGGCTGCCAGGGTGAGGACTTTGCGGGCCGTGGCCCGGGCTAGTCCGGTTTGCCACATCAACCATTGAACCGGGGTGTGGATCCCTGATCCCTGCCAGTAGTCACTTTCGAGTGCTTGGATCATCGAGTCGACCAGGCGTGCGTCGGCAGCGTTGCGGACCCCGCAAACGCACGCCAGCGATGATTCGAAATCGAGTAGCGGTTGCCCGGGGTGATCCCCGATCGAGCTATCGAACACCAGTTCGTTTACCATGAGATCACCATACAAACCAGCAGTGACACTCAAGCTCCGACACACCCCGAAAACACAAGAAAACGAGCGAAAACCAGGAATCAGAGACGAGCTGAGCGCATTCGGTGAATCGCATCGACGGAAAGGACGATGAGGGCCATCCAGACGATGCCGAAGCCGATCCATCGGCTTGTGTCCATGTGCTCTTTGAACACGAGGATCGCGAGCATGAACTGCATTGCCGGAGTCAGGTACTGCAACAGGCCCAACAGGTTGAGCGGTATCCGTCGTGCCGCGGCGGCGAACAGAAGGAGCGGGAACGCGGTTACGACGCCGGCTGAGAGCAGCAGCACGGTTAACCCCGGTGACTTGCCGAACTCCAGTGATCCGTGCAGACCCATCCATGCGAGCACAACGAGCGAGAACGGAGTCAGGATCGCGGTCTCGGCGGTGAGCGAGTGGAGTGGTCCCAGGTGCACGGTCTTCTTGATGAATCCGTAGCCAGCGAAACTGAACGCGAGAGTGAGTGAGACATATGGGATTGCTCCGTATGCGACCGTGACGACGATGACCGACAGCGCACCGAGTGCGACGGCGAACCGTTGAAGGCGACTCAGATGTTCACCCAAGACCACTACGCCGAGCGCGACGGTGACCAACGGATTGATGAAGTAGCCGAGTGAGGCTTCGATGACGCGGTCCTGTTCGACCGCCCACACATAGACCAGCCAGTTGATTGCAATGAGGATCGCAGCAGCGGTGACCTGTAACAGTTGGCGCCGACTACGGAGAAGTCCCCGTGTCCACCGCCAGTCCCGCTTGAGCATCAGCACAGCAGCAACGGCTACCAGAGACCAAAGGATCCGGTGGGCGAGGATTTCGATGGCGCTGGTGGGCTCGAGCGCGTGGAAATAGATGGGGAACAGACCCCAAAGGGAATAGGTCGCGATTCCGAGCAGCGTTCCGGATCGCTCCTCGGACCGAGGATGTTCGCGTTCGGTTACCAGAGCTGATCCGTATAGATATCGGTGCCGGGAATCGTCGGGATGAACGGCGCCACAAGTCGGACCTGGCCAAGACCAGCGGCCGCGACCGCCGAGCAATACGAAGTCACCCTGGACATCTCATCACCCGGATCACCAGTGGTGAACAACATCTGCAGGCTCCGTTGACGAGTTCCCGGGCCCGATCCCAATTCCATTGGGGCATCACCCTCGGAGCCCTTGGGGATGATGGGACGCCAGTTGAGAACCTGGTCGACTGTCGATGCAGGGTCGTCAAACAGGATGGAGCGCCCCTCGGTAGAGAGCCATTCCTGAAGAGCGCCTTGGTCGACTCCATCGGCGCGGTCCAGATGCACGGAGATCAAACCGCGGTAGGGGTGGTCCAACGCCATGTGCGGTGGAACCCCATCGGCATTGCGTTGTTCTGACCCGGTAGCGAAATAGAGACAAGTGTGGGCGTGACTCCGCTCATCGAATCCACGGCCGTGCGAGTAGAGCTCGAATACCTGCTTGGTGGTCCACGCGAAGTGCTCGGGTTCGTGACCCTTGTGGATGAAATAAGTGGCCAGATATGAGCCAGCATCGAGCGGATTCGCAACGGCCGAGTCAGTCGGAACATCGTCGGGGAATCGAAGATCCTTGAGGGGACGGGTCGCCACCCAACGTCGACCAGCGAAGAGCCACGGCCCGATCATGCACCCGCCGTAGAAATGATCACGTTCGTACCAGCGGTTGTAGGCGACCTCGTGTCCGGGATGTGGATCGACCAGAGTGAAGAGCATTGCTCCCACTTCGACTGCTGCATCTGCGCCGTATGGCTCCATCTGGTCTCCAAGGTCTGGCCCGACGTTCCACAATACCGGTGTGGCTCGGTTTCTCCCGGCGTCCGAGATGGCAGTTCACCTGCCCTAACCAGAGATGATCCTGCCATTAGGATTTCGGACACGGTCCTAGGGGGTTACGGGTGCCGTGGAGAGAGTGAGGGCCCATGTCTGTTGATCATTCCCACCCACATATTGGCGAGTCGGCGCCTGCCGGAAGCGATATAGAACCCCGTCCACGGCCAAGTGCGCCCAAGGAAAGATCCCTTGCACAGCGCTTCGGGCGGGGTGGACGTAGGTCGAGTTATTGATGTGACCGTGGATTCGGTGGGCGAGCGCGAGGTGCTCGTCCGGTTGGCTGATGGTCGTCAGGGCGTAATTCCCCGCTCGGAGTTCACCGAATCGGTCGCAGGTGGAGATCGTGTCCGTGGGGCACTGCTAGCGCGTGAGGATCCCAAGGGAAGGGTCTGGCTGTCGCGGATCTGGGCGAGGCAACTTGATGGTTGGTCCCAGATCGAGGCGGCGCTGAATGCCAAGACGCCACTTGTTGGAACAGTGAAGAAGGCAGTCAAGGGTGGCTTCGTGGTGGATCTCGGTGTGCGGGCATTCCTTCCGGCGTCACAGCTCCACGACGCAGATGGCGACTCGATCGTCGGTACCGAGGCGCGGGTTCTGGTGATCGAGGTGGATCGCGAAAAGGACCGTGTGGTCGTGAGCATGCGTAACCTTGCTCGTCGCGAGTCGAGGGCACAGGAACAAGAAATCCTTCGCTCGCTCGAACCGGGCAAGCGGGTCGATGGAACGATCGAGTCAGTCGCAGACTACGGAGCGATAGTCGACCTTGGTGGGGCACGCGGGTTGATCCCCCGTGGAGAACTCACATGGGGGCGCGTGGTGGCGGTTGGCGAGGTGGTCCAACCCGGGGAGAAGGTGCGGGTCCAGGTGCTAGATGTGAATCGTTCCAAACGACGAATCACGCTTTCGCTGCGACAGACTTCGCCCGATCCGATGGAGGAACTTGCACAGGGCGATATTGTGCCCGCAACTGTCACCAAAGTGGTCGAATACGGCGCCTTCATGCGGATTGGAGACACCGACCTAGAGGGGCTCGCGCATGTCAGCGAGCTCTCCGAAATGCCCAGTCACGACGCGCGAGAACTCGTGATTCCCGGTGAGGACTTTCAAGTGCGGATCATCGAGATCGAACCCCGCAAACGCAGGATTGCTCTCTCGGTGAAATCAGCGATGTAGGTGACGCCCGGATCAGGCGTCGACGTCGACCTCGGTTGGGGTGAACTCGCAACGCATCCGCTTGATTCCGTGGATGAATGAGGACTGCAGATAGTCGGGATCGCTAGTGATCTCGAGATCCGGAAGCCAACGGAAGATCTCTTCGAAGATGATCGACAGTTCTCGCCGCGCCAGGTTCGCTCCCAAGCAGAAGTGAGGACCGGCGGCACCGAATCCCAGGTGATCGTTGGGTGATCGCGTGATGTCGAAGGTGAACGGATCGTTGATCTTGTCCTCGTCACGGTTCGCCGATTCGTACCACATCACGACTTTGGAACCCTCGGGGATCGGCACACCGCGTAGTTCGGTGTCCTGGGTTGCTGTGCGACGGAAGTGCACCACCGGAGTCGCGTAACGGACCACTTCCTCGATGGCGATCGGGGTCCAAGTTGCGGGATCGGACTGCCAGATTGCTTTCTGATCAGGGTGCCTGGTGAGTTGCAGAATCCCATGGGCAGTTGCAGTCCGCGTCGTCTCGTTGCCAGCAGCGCACAACAGAATGAAGAAACTCGCCATCTCCTGCGCTGAGAGCCGATGGCCATCCACCTCGGCATGCATGATCGCTGAGACCAGGTCATCGGTCGGGTTCTCCAAGCGGTCCTCGCCAACGGCTTGGCCGAGCGCTGCGAGTTCCAACACAGCGTTCATCAACGTCGTCACATCCGGTGTGAGTTCGGGGTCGCCACCGCCGAGGATGATGTTGGTGAGTTCGAACACCCGATGCCAGTGCTCCTCGGGGATGCCCATCATTTCGCAGATGATCTGAAGCGGTAGCGGAGCAGCGAGATTCTCGATGAAGTCGCATTCGCCTAACGGCGCCATCTTGGCGATGATCGCCCGTGCCTTGCGTCGAACATCATCGGAGATCTCCTCCACACGGCGTGGAGTAAAAGCCTTGTTCACGATCTTGCGGATCCGAGTGTGCTTGGGGGCATCCATGTTGATGATGGATCCCATGAACTCATCGATTCCCGGAGGCAGGTCCGGGATATTGGTACCGCGACCAGAACAGAAGATGTCTGCGTGGGCGGAGACATGCTGGATGTCTTCGAACTTGGTGACAGCGAAGAATCCTGGGCCTCTCCCGAAGTCAGGGATGTCGAACTCCTCATGGAACGAGACCGGCAGTTCTGAACGCAGACGGCTGAATGTTTCTGCGCGGTATGCAGATCCGTAGGCCCAGAAATCTTCCCGATCCTCTGAGAAGAGTTGGAGATCGGCAGGTGCGTTGACGTTCACGGTGGTTCCTCGTTCTTTGCCCGTCCCGGTCCGATTGCCCCCGACCGGGGATGGCTCAACAACTTAGCGAGCATTATCGTTGTCTTCTGCCCAGATGCCCGACTACCCCTGAGCGTGACTCCCAAAGAATGCTTCGACCAACTCGAATTCGGCTCAGGCCATGGCAGTCAGCAGCGCTGGACAAGCTCTATTTGAAGGAATCGGCCGACTTCTTGGCCGTTGCTACCCCAGGGGCAGGAAAGACCACATTTGCGCTCGCTGCTGCGGTTCAGGACTTGGTCGACAATCCGGGGCGTCGCCTGGTGGTGGTCGCTCCGACACAGCATCTGAAGGTTCAGTGGTCCCGGGCCGCCACCAAGTTCGGGTTGCATCTCGATCCCGAGTGGTCAGCCCGTGATGGTGAGCTTCCATCTGACATGCACGGCATCGTCACGACCTATCAGCAGGTCTCCACATCGTTTGGAACCCTTGCCAAGTTGTCCAAAGGCGCCTTCGTCATCCTCGACGAGATCCATCACGCTGCTGATGACAGGTCCTGGGGAACGGCAATCCTGGACGCATTCGGTGGCGCGGCAAGACGTTTGAGTCTCTCGGGCACGCCGTTCCGTTCGGATACCTCGGCGATTCCGTTCGTGGACTACCACATGGAACAGGCACGCTCGGATTACGAGTACGGCTACGGAGAAGCCCTTGCAGACGGTGGAGTAGTGCGTCCCGTCTACTTCCCCCGGATCAACGGGTTCATGGAATGGGTATCCGCATCGGGAGAAGTTGTAGCTGCAACATTTGAGGACGAGCTTCCCCGCGAGCTGGCCAATCAGCGTTTGAGAACAGCGCTTTCGCTCGAAGGAGAGTGGCTCTCCACGGTTCTCGATCAATCCCATGACAGGTTGATGGACCTGCGGCGCAACCAAAGCGACGCCGGTGGACTGATCATCGCCATCGATCAGGAGCACGCATCGGGGATAGCCGACCTGATGGAACGCCGTACTGGGACACGCCCAGTTGTGGCGGTATCTGATGACCCCACGGCCTCGGACAAGATAGCGGCTTTCGCCGACACGGACTCCCCTTGGATAGTTGCGGTGCGAATGGTCAGCGAGGGCGTCGACATTCCCCGACTGCGAATAGCGGTATTTGCTACGACAACAACAACAGAGCTGTTCTTCCGTCAAGCGGTCGGCCGTATCGTTCGCTGGACCAGGGGAGTGCGCAACCAGAAAGCGTATTTCTTCGTTCCTGATGATCCACGACTTCGTCACTTTGCAGCGACTCTGGCGGAACAGCGCCGCCACAGCCTCCGCAAACGTACTGAGGGCGACGATGACAGCGGATCTGTCATGCCCGATGATCCCGAAGATCATGTCAGCGAGGGGGACGAGGAACAGATGAGCCTGTTCTCGGTCATCGGCGCGGTGTCGTTGGGTGAATCCGGTCAGAGCGGACCTGGCGGCAACTTCGTGGATCCCGAACCCGAGGGCGTGTTTGGAGATGACCCCGACGGCGAGATGCGCGATTCACGTGAGGAGCCCGGGGTTGATCTGGTTTTGATGCCGCCACCCCTGCCGAGTGGCGCCACCGCCCGCACGACCGATGGGTCTCAGTCCCACGGATCAGGGTCGGCACCGGGTTTGACCTTGCGTGAGCAGAAGATTCGCCTGCGCGACGCCAACGCAGACATGGCCGCAGAACTAGTCAGATCAACCGGGTGGACTCACCCCCAGGTCAACGCTGAACTCAACCGCTTATCGGGCATAAAGAGGATCTCCGAGGCGAGCCTCGAACAACTCGAAGCGCGGTTGACTGCGGCGCGGAAGTGGTTGCGTTCGGCCTAGCCTCGCGGCAACCACCTAGGGGGACACATGCCGAGATTGTCAGAGGTTTCGCGGGCCGACGCGCCCCAAGGAATCGTCACCACCATGTACGACTTCATCTTCGGTGATCGCGACCCGGTGGCTGAGCCCGGGTTGGCGAATGGGACCTCGGGCAACTGGTGGACCGTGGCCGCCCACGACCCTGACTTCTTGGAGCACTGCGTCGGCGGATTCGCCTACTACCAGTCACCCAAGAGGCATCTACGGCCCGACCTGCGAGAGATCGCCCAAGCCCGTGTCGGATGGGCGAGCGGAAGCCGTTTCGTGTTCTCCCAACACATCAAAGCAGGTCGTGACAAGGGCGTGTCCGAGGAGAAACTCAAGGCGATCCCGCACTGGTCAACCGCAGAGTGCTTCGACGCGACGGAGCGAGCGATCCTCGCGTGGGTCGACGTGTTGGTTCTCCAACGAGGCCGTGCACATGAAGGCAGTTTCGAGGCGCTGCGTGAACACCTGAGCGAACTGGAGATCTTGGAACTGACCTACATCAGCTGTCTTTATGACCTGCACGCTGTCATGTCCAAGGCATTGCGACTGGAACTCGACGACGTGGACGATCCGGTTACCGAACTGACCGGCGAAGGCATCAGCGAAGGCCTCAGTCTCGGTTGACCTAACGTGGACGCCGTGAAGAACGGTAGGCAACGTTTCGCTCTGGTGATCTGCATGGCGGCGGCGGTGCTGCTCGGCAGTTGTTCCAAGAACGAACCCGCTGACGTGGTCGTGCCCCGTCCTGAGTCCGGCACCATCGAGAAGATCGATTCACGTCAGGGTCGTGCACTGCTCGACGGCGATCGGCGAGTCCTGTTGCTCGACGTCCGCACGTTGCGCGAGTACATGCTCGGCCACGTTGTCGGCGCTCAGATCGGCGACATGGCTGATCAGGAACGCTGGGACTTTCGACTCTCCGAACTCGATCGCAACGAACCAGTCATGGTGTATTGCCGTGACGCCAAGTGCAGCAACGAGGCCGCGGAGTTGCTTGTAGAGGCCGGATTCAAAGAGGTCTACGACCTGGGCTATCCGGGCATGTGGGACTCGAAGTACCTGCCAATCGACAAGCGTGGAAAGTCCTGATCGGCGCCGACTGATTTCTCGGTGCGCCTAGTGCGCCCGGGGTCTGACCGAGTCGGGATCCAAAACCGTGGCGATTGCCGATCCGAGCGCGCCGCCAGCAACGGCGGCGACCAAAAGTCGGCTGACGACGGCTGGTAGCCCCAAGGGGACATAGGGCATCCAGAACACGCCGATAACCGGCACCAGCCATCCAATGAGCAGCGCGGCGGATGCCAGGGTCGTGGCGAGACCGACGATCGGTAGGCCCAATTTGGGGATGAGTGAGACCAGCGCGCATCCCAAAGCCAGGACCGCCAAGATCAGTGGAACCGGTGACGTGCCAGATCCAGGGGGATCGCCTGCTCGCATGATCAGCGTTTGCAAAAGCGCGATCACAGAAACGGCGATCAACACAGGTGAAACGAATCGAATCTGGGAACGGGCAACAGCAATAGCGATAGCTGCTGCAGCAGCGATACTCACCAGTGCCGGCCACGGAAGAGCGTTACCTTTGCGGTAGAGCGAACCGGTGACAAGGACCTCGGTCCCGTCGACAGTGATCGGAACTTCCCACTCCTGCACGAATCCGTTTGCATCCGCGGCTGGAGTTTCGTTGGTCATCCAATGGATCCGGTGGTCGTGCCAAGCGACCGTGCCGTCATCAGAGACCTTCTCCCATTTTGGATCGTTGCCGTCGCCCAGATCTGTGGGCAGCGTGGTTCGACCCGAGCGTGACGTGTTCACGTATTTCGCGGGTGAATTGCGGTTCTGCCATACGGATCCGTCAGCGTCGATGCGCAGATACGGTTCACCGTCATAACCCGGGATCTGCACCCTTACCCCGGGCTCAGCGCTTACCTGCAGGAACGCCTCGCTACCGAGCACCTCGATACGAACACCCTTGACAGTTGGTTTGATCGAATCGATTCGTGATTCGTAGTTGGTGGGTCCCGCACCATCGGCGCTGGCCGACGGAGCGAACACACTGAGCATGACGAACGCTGTTGCCGCGATGCCAATGAAACGCCCGACGCGACGCCCGATCGAAACCGACATAGTGCGTGTGAGCCTAGGGTGTGGCGCTCTGAGTCAAGCCATTGTCGGCTGATGGGCACCCATTGTTGGCTAGACCAATTGGGCGATATCATCATGCTATCTCTAGTGTCAAGGACTTAGCGATGCCCGACGTACTCATACGTGACGTTCCAGACGATGTACTTGGATTGCTGGATCACAAAGCTCGACGACTCGGTCTGTCCAGAACTGAGTACCTACGGAGAATGCTGGTACGAGACTCTGCGGTAGGTGGAGAAGAAGCGGCATTGGAGCACTGGCGGAGCTTTGCCCAACGCCATGTAGATCTTGATGATCCCGAAGTGCAGCGGCAAGCCTGGACATGAACCGGCCGGACAACGGTTGGCTCATCGACAAGTCTGCCCTTACTCGGATCCATAGCAGTCCTGACGCCGGTCAATGGATCGGTCGAGCAAACCGGGGCCTCATCAGAATCAGCACCATCACGCTCTTAGAGGTTGGGTATTCAGCTAGATCCGGAGATCAGATCCGTTCCGACCTCACTTCCGTGCCTTTGGCTCTCCTTCCTGTTGAGTACCTCCGGCCACCAATCGAGGACAGAGCCGTGGTGGTCCAAGCCCTGCTCGCCGACCGCGGAATGCATAGAGAGCCCTCGATCGCCGACCTCATCATCGCTGCCACGGCGGAGTCGAGCGACCTCACGGTCCTTCATATTGACAAGGACTTCGAGTTGATAGCCGAGATCACAGGACAGAGTGTTGAACGACTTCGGACCTGAATGCCGGTGCTGTGTTGCTTGGGGGGACGCTCTGATCAATGACCGGTCATCGATCTCTGAATCTGGGTATTAGCGTCATGTCCGTATGGATCTGAGCCGTCGCACTGATTACGAAGGGGAACCGCTACTCGAATCGCAGGTAGCACCGGATCCAGTCGTGCAGTTACGGACCTGGATCGAACAGGCCGAGTCGACCGGGCTCGAGGAACCCAACGCCATCATTCTGGCGACGGTCGACGCCACAGGTAACCCATCGGCACGAAACGTTCTGCTGCGTGGTCTCGATGACCACGGTCTGATGCAGTTCTTCACGAACTGGGAGAGCCACAAAGCTCACGAGATCGCGGCCAATCCGAATGTGTCGATCTTGTTCAGTTGGCTGTCGCTCAAGCGGCAGGTCCGAGTGACCGGGTACGCGTCGATGCTGAGTGACGCCGAATGCGACGACTACTTCGCTTCACGACCACGTGATGCACAGATCGGCGCTTGGGCGAGCCGCCAGAGCACCGTGATTTCTGGCCGTGAAGAACTCGAGACGCTGTACGAAAAGATGGTCGAGCGATTCGGTGACGGGCCGGTGTCACGCCCCCCGTATTGGGGTGGCTACAGCGTGACGCCGACGTCATTCGAGTTCTGGCAGGGTCGAGAGAGTCGGCTTCATGACCGGCTCTACTTCTGGCGCCACGGCGACGGATGGCTGATGGAGCGACTCGCCCCCTGACCTGACGGTGATCTAGCCGATCGACAACGGGGTTTGTTTACCGTGCTCGTCGCGCAGCGTGGTGGCAACGGGGACCATTTGATCTGCGTCGTCCTCGAGATGGATCTGCACGCCGGTGGCGACGACTACGTCGCACGTCTCGTGGATGGTCAGCGAATCGAGCATCTCGTGCATGGTGGTGTTGATCACCTGTGCGCACGCGAAGGTCATCTCGCCTACATCTATCGGAACTGTCGGCGCGTAGTGCACACCGAGTGTCTCTTGGAGTACCGCTAGTTCCGTTGGCCACGATGACGGAATCTTGGGGTCAACCGGTGCCTGTTCGTCAACAGGATTGGTTATCGCTTGTGCAACTGCGCCTAGTGCACCGCACGCGATGGTGGGCTGGTTCTGGCCGCGCCGCTTGATATGGCCGATTGTTCCGTCTGGTGCCATTCCGACGTGGGCGGTTCCAATGATGAGCAACTTGGAGCGTTCGACTGACTCGGGAATGTGGGACAGACCTGTCTGCCAGGTTTCGATGTCGTAGTGGGGTAGGCCGGCCAGACCACCGAGAATGAACGGCAGTCGCCAGAAGTCAGCGAGCTCGATGAGCAGCGACTGGGTCAGCTCGTCACGGCACAGCGATGCCATTGTGAACGTGTTGGACCTGTTGAATCCCAATGGCTCGATCACGTCACGCAGCCGATAGAGGTATCGGCGGACGCTCGATGCGTCGGTAAAGTTGGGTTTCAGTGGTTCAACGTTGTTCACGTCGAACCAACCTAGTTGATCTCGGTCTCCTGGTCAGTTGGCCCGTGCTGTGCTGGCGAGCGGTGGAACACGATGGACACTGCGACAGCGACCCCGATCAGGATCGCCGCACCGAGTGCCAACTTGAGTCCACCGACCGATTCAACCCAGCGTTGCATGGCACTTTGGACGTCGCGGCTCCACTCGACAACCCTGCTCGATGAGCCGTTGTTGAGCTCGTTGATTTCGACGTACGCGTAATAGGAGACGAATACGCCCGCCAGGATCAGCAGCACCCCGGATATCTGTTGCATGCGTGGCAACAGGCTCCGGAAAGTCTTGACTAGTCCGGTCTTGGCGAGCGCCACGCTGATGGTCAGCAGCGACAGCGTCATGCCCATCCCGAGTCCGTAGGCGAGGAAGGTGCCTATGCCGGCAGCGAAGCTGGTGTAGCGAAGTGTGGTTGAGACGATCCCGATGAAAATCGGCATCGTGCAACTCAGCGACGCGACCGCATAGGAGATTCCATAGAGAAACATCGAGCTGAGCTCGCGGCTCTGCCCGCCCATGTCGAGTTTCGGCAGAGTGATCGTTGGTTCATAGCCCCGCAGCATCGCAATGCCCAGGATGACGAGTGCTATTCCGACGACGATCGTGAAGTATGGAAGCTTGGTTCCGATGAGTTCTGACAGTGAGGTCCAAGCGAAGCCCAGCACTCCGAACACGACCAGGAAGCCGGCGGTGACAGCGGCGCTGACTGACAGTGCACGCAGGACCTGGTTACCCTTCGGCGCGGATTCGCTCTGCGCGCCGTTGGCGTCGATCCCCAGGAAATAGGACAGATAAGCGGGTAGGAGAGCAAACCCGCAGGGGTTCACCGTCGCGACCATTCCGGCAGAGAACGCGAGGGCGAGTTCAGCGCTCACGGCACTGGGAAACCGTTCTCTTTGAACATCTTGATCATCTTTTCCCGCGTCAGCTCACCTGTGTGGGTGGCGACGATCTTCCCATTGGCGTCGATCAGCACGGTTCTGGGCAGAGCAAGCGCACCGAACTGGGTGGCGATCTCACCTCGCGGGTCACGTGCATTGGTGTAGGTGACCTTGGTGCGGTCGATCATCTTGTTGGCGGCGGCCTCTGTGTCCTTGGTGTTGATCCCGAGGAACGTGACCTTGTCGCCTAAATCGGAGTGGACGGACTCGAGCGCCGGCATTTCCTTGATGCACGGGGCACATGTCGATGACCAGAAGTTGACCACCACTGGTCTGCCCTCACCGATCACCTTCGCCATGGTCGTTGAGTCGCCACCGATCATTTCGAGGTCGACATTCGGAGCCGAATCGCCGATCTTTGCGATTCCCTTGGACTGACCAGACGGCGTGTACTCCACGCCGTCGAGAGCGTCCTTGATGTCTACTGCATCAGACTTCTTGTCGGACGAGGTCATGGCAACCACACCCCACGCGACGGCTCCAGCCACCAACAGTGCGACGGCAGTGACCATCAGCATCCCGAAAGGACCAAAGGGGAGCCCTTTGGTGGCCTTGGTAGGGGCACCTGTGGCGGGTGGCGAACCCTGCCGGTCCGCCGATTCGGGGGAGGGGGGCGTGTCACTCATGGGTGCCCCCTAGGGTATCCACCCCGAGGTTGCCGGTCACTTCGCGAGGGGGTGAAGTGACCGGCAACACAGCGGGCCTGAGCGACCTCATATGAGGCCAGACTGCGGTCCAGTTGGGGATCTTGCTCTGATCAGCCGATCACGACGAGACGCTGATAAGCGGCCGGAACCTCGACCTCTGGGAGTGAATCGCCGGGACGCGGAATCTTCGCCGGACGGCCACGACGCCGCTTGGCGATGACGATTCGTCCCGCTTCGAAGAGTTGACCTCCCCAGACGCCATACTGCTCGCCACGGGAAACCGCCTCATCAAGACATCGTTCTCGAATCGGGCATTGGATACACAGGGATTTCGCCGCAGCGATGTCATCGAAGTTCTCGGAGAAGAACATCTTGACGCCCAGGCCTTCACACGCTGGCGAGCAGCTGACCGACGATTCGGAGGTGGCCCCGAACGGTGAGGGAGCCACGGCTCCA
>JAGQSZ010000335.1 GCA_020439285.1 Microthrixaceae bacterium | reverse complement strand
TCGGGCCGCTTCGAGTGCTGCGGCTGAGCCGGCGGGCCCAGCACCGACGACGATCACATCGAAATCAGTCACTCACCCTCCCCTTCGAGGAGTCTCTCAAGTGCATCCAGGGTTGCGTTCGCGTCGCTCACGATCGCCAGGTCGGCCATCTCCATCATCGGGCAGTGGCCATCGGTGTTGATGCTGATGATGTGGTCGGGGTTGCCGAGTCCGGCAGTGTGTTGAACAGCGCCGGATATACCGAAGGCCAGATACAGGTCGGGATCGACTACGACGCCGGTTGTGCCGATCTGACGGTCGTGCTCGATCCATCCGCGGTCCGTAATCACCCGGGTCGCACCCATGGAAGCGTCGATGGCTTTTGCTACCCGCGACAACTGCTCGAACTTGTCTGCTGAGTCGAGTCCTGCGCCACCACCCAACAATCTGGGTGCCTCGGAGAGGTCCATGGTGGAGACATCGGGTGGCAGTACCTGTTGAACGACCGGATCTGAACCGTGGCGCTGACCGGCACCTGTCGAGTCGACATCGACCGGACCTTGCCAGTCCAACTCGGTCACCTTCGGCGATTGGGTCACGTTGTCTGTCGCCACGACGGTGCGTGCGCCGGGCCAGAAAGTGACGATCACGTCATCATCTGGCCAGATCGGGTGTTGTTCCACCGCCCGGCCGCCATATGTGACGGTGTCGATTCGATCGCCGGTGACCCGAATCGCAGAGGCGAGCAGTGGACGTTCGAGTTCTATAGCGAGCCGCGGGGCTAGGTCACGGCCATCTGGTGAGGCCGGCAGGATCACTACTGCTCTGTCGGCAACGACGTGTGCCAGGAATCGGGCCCACGCCCCCGGCGCGTATGCGCCTGCTTCGCAAAGTTCGACTTTGGTTGCGACACGTGTTGTTGCTTCGAGCGCTTGTTGGGTTCCGGAACCGATGAGGACTGCGTGGCCTTCGGCTTCGGCAATGGACTCGATACCGCCCGCAGGCAGGACTCCGTCGCGCACCGGCACCACAGCGCACCGACCCTTTGGAACACCGGCGGTCACGACACACCCGAATTCGCGTAATTGAACCAGCCCGCTGGGGCAGGTCCAGCACCGGTGATTGCCGCACCGATTCGTTCACCGTCTATCACCGCTGCATGCGCTCGACGTGGAGCGACAGCATCGCCAACGCGGTGAACCTCGATACCCGAACCGCACAACTCGTGATACAGAGCGTCGGCCGGACTACCCGGCACAGCGAGCACCATCCAGTCCGGTTCACGAGTCAACTGTGCTCCCGTCGGATGGTGTTGAAGATGGACGACCTTGCTGTCAACGGCCATAACGCCACATTCGGTTGTCTGGACAATCCCCTTGTCCTCGGCACGGATCCACCAGTTCTCCATGTCGAGCGTTATGCCCAGGTCCTGACCGACGACCATTCCCGGGGTGACGATCTCGACCTCACAGCCTCGGTCGGCCAGAAGCTCGGCAACCGAGGTCGCCTGATGGAACCCGAGTTCGTCCACGAGGAGCACCTTGCCGGTCGGGCTCGCTGAGCCGTCCAGCACGTGGGTCACGTCCACGATCCATCGCTCGGGGTCACCCGGAGCAGTACCTGACTGGTCACCCGGCATCCAATACGGAGGAGCTTCGACCGAACCAGTTGCAACTACAACAACATCTGGGGAGCGTCGTTGGACCTCATCGAGAGTCACGTCGACTCCGTATTCGATACGCACACCTGCTCGTGTGCACTCGTTGAGTTGATTACGAACCAGGTCACCGAATTCAGCACGGTTGGGAACGGTCGCCGCCAGACGCACCATTCCACCGGCAGCATCTCCACGTTCGCAGATCGTTACCGAATGTCCGTTTCGTGCCGCTGCGATAGCGGTCTGCATACCAGCAGGACCTGCACCGACAACGAGTACGCGTCGACCGAGTTGCACAGGTGTGGCCTGACCAACTCCGAGCGATTCGCGACCCGTTCGAGGGTTCTCTATGCATCCGAGCCACCGGTTCAGCCCCATCCGTCCAACGCATTCCTGGTTGCACGACAGGCACAACCGGGTGTCGTCTGTGTAACCGCCTCGCGCTTTGCGCACGAAGTCCGGGTCAGCGATCTGGGCCCGCACCACTCCCACCAGGTCACATTGACCTTCCTGGAGTGCACGCTCGGCCTGCAGCGGATCCTTGAACCGTCCCACCCCGACGACCGGAAGATCCACAGCCTCACGGATCGCGGAAGGAATGAACATCGCGTATCCGGGCGGGATGTGCATCGACGCTTCGATCATAAACAGGCTGGCGGTCGCCACGCCGATGGAGGTGTTGATGTAGTCGACGTTGCCGGTGGCCTCGACCATCTTCGCCACCTCAACGGCCTCGGAGATGGCAGTTCCGCCCTCAATCAGTTCGTCGCCACAGATCCGCACTCCGAGCGCAAGATCAGGACCGATCGCTGCACGGACCGC
>JAGQSZ010000334.1 GCA_020439285.1 Microthrixaceae bacterium | reverse complement strand
GTTCCAGACCCCTGGCGAAGCCGCAAGGCAAGCAGTCGAAGCTGACGTCCATGTTGTCGGAGCATCGTCTTTGGCTGCTGGTCACCTGACCTTGGTTCCAGAGTTGAAAGCAGCACTGGCCGAACTCGGTCGCCCCGACATCATGGTTGTGGTCGGTGGCGTGATCCCGCCCCAGGACTACCAAGAACTCCTCGATGCGGGCGCGGCAGCGATCTTCCCTCCGGGAACCGTCATCCACCAGAGCGCGTCGGAGTTGCTCGACAAACTCGCTGACCAACTCGGGGTCGAACTCTGAGCTATCTGGTCTAGGAGTCGATCGGTTCGCTCAGGTATTCGCAGAGTCCTGCAATCATCTCAGCCAAGTAACTCGGCGGCTTCGGCGCGTCCTCGGCGAGGTGCCTTCGATGTCCGTCCACCAGATCGGGAGAGGTTCCATTCAACAGAATCAGGCCATAAAGAGCAGCTTCGACATAGCTGCTCAAGATGCTCAGATCGATTGGAGCCCTGAGTTTTCTGCCCTGATCGGTCAGGACTTTATCTAGGAGCGCGGAGAACTGTTGGTTCACCTTGAAGTTCCCATCACGGAACGCGCTCGCAACCTCGGGGTTCGCCACGTGCAGTGCAAAACTGAATCGGGCCAGGAACGTGGGATCCGCCTTGCAGGCGTCAAATGCCAGATCCGATGCGTTTCGGAGCAACTCCTCGGGAGTCCATCCTTCGGCTTTAGATCTATCCATCAAGGCGGCGATAGCCATCGCGCTGAAATCAGACCACGTGGTCAGAATATGCTTGAGGACATCAAGGCGGAACAACTCCTGGCTCGGCCAGAGGTGGTAGATCGACCCTTTGGAAACTCCAACACGTTGAGCGACATCAGCAATGCGGACGTTACCCAGAGCATCAATTGTGCCTACCGCGGCGATACTCGGATTGATCTCTTTGAGTAGATCCAAGCCGGTGCGGATGTAGAAGGCCTCGCGGTCGGCGGCATCGGATGTAGTGGCAGTTGACGCGACGGATTCAGCGTGGTTGCGGATCGACTCCAACGAAGGACCGTCGAGTGGGATCCCAAGAATTGACTTGAACGGTATTGACCCGGCGTCAACGTCAGCGTCTGCTGTGCTGAAACGGAGCATCGCTGATTCGGAAACGATGCTGTACGGGTCAACTGTCGACCCATCCTCGAGAACAAGGTTCCGGATCTGCTCCGGGTAGTACTGATGCAAGATGACCAGACCGTTCAGCAATGCGTCGAGCAGGGCAATGATCTGCGAGTACGAAATATCTGGGCGGATTGTCCTGCCAGCGCTAGTGATGATCGATTCAGTGGCAGAAGGGTAGATAGATGCGACTTCCTGGGCTTCATGATCCAGATGATCGCTGATCCCTTCATCGCTCGGATAAGACTGAACCGAGGCGCGAATATATGACGCCGAATTGGCCAGTCGTGACTCGAGACCGACCCTGCAAACATCTAGGTGAGTTGGGGGCGGCCCGTCATAATCCGGTCTGGTGACCTCTTCGGCCCAATCTGCGAACTTGCTCCCCGCTGCTGTTGTCTCTGCAAGCATTGCCTGGAGCAACTCGGCCCAGTACGCCTCCTGAGTCGGCCAGATGTGATAGATGGCCCCTTTGGTGACGTTGGCTCGCTCGGCGACGTCGTCGATCTTTACGTGGGCAAGTGCTAGACCGCTGTGGTCCTCGGAGACATCCACGGACTCGGCGAGTATCGCAATCGCCGCGTCCAAGTATTGCAACTTGCGCTCTTCTCGTGAGCGGCGCTGCATCGTCACCTTCCTCTCAACCTGCCTCAAATAATTCAGGTCAATGGTAGCTGTACCTGCAAGGCTCGTGACTTTCAAGGCTCAGAAGGAGCCGGATGCTCCGGTAGTCTGCCTCTGTGATGGGCCAGACCAGTGTCCCGGTGGAACGACCGGGCCTAGAGGACTACGTGAGCGGAGTGTTGAGCGGTGATCGCGCCATGCTCGCCCGCACCATCACGCTTGTTGAGAGCAGCAGCCCTCGTCACCTGGCGATGTCCCGTGAGGTGATCTCTCGCTTGCTCCCAGAATCGGGACGCTCCATAAGGGTGGGCATCACCGGTGTTCCTGGTGTCGGGAAGTCGACATTCATAGATCAACTCGGTCTCAATCTGACTGAAGCCGGGCATCGTGTGGCTGTGCTGGCGGTCGATCCCAGCAGCTCGCGAACTGGTGGTTCGATTCTGGGTGACAAGACCCGAATGGAACGATTGTCGGTCGAGCCGGACGCGTTCATCCGCCCATCCCCAGCGGGTTCTGTCCTTGGTGGTGTCGCACGTGCGACAAGAGAAACGATCCTGGTGTGTGAGGCCGCTGGATTCGATGTGGTCCTGGTCGAAACGGTGGGAGTCGGCCAGTCCGAAACCCTTGTCGCTGACATGGTCGATTTCTTCTTGGTCCTGATGCTCTCGGGTGCTGGCGATGATCTGCAG
>JAGQSZ010000333.1 GCA_020439285.1 Microthrixaceae bacterium | reverse complement strand
TGTTGACCGTCTCCGATGTCGCGGAGATGCTCCACGCCTCCCGCGCCACGGTGTTCCGCATCCTGCGTGCGGGCACCTTGCCCAGCATCAAGGTCGGAAAGAGTCGCCTCGTTCGGCGCGGCACCCTTCACCGGTTCATCCGCGCGCAGGAGTCGGCAGCATGAACCGCTGGAATCCCCGTCAGTTCGCGAAGGCGGCTACCACCCTCCCGCTTCAGGACAAGCGGGAGCCGCGCCTGGTCTGGGTGACCACCGAGGCGCTGCATCGCGCAGTTGACGCCTGGAGGATGGGCGTCCTGGAGACTATGAAGGATCCGCTTCCGACCGAGCCCATTGTCTTCGGATTCGAGCCTCGGCTGACTTCCGGTGTCGTTGAGGTGCCTCTGTACACGCAGGTAGTCAGCGTCGAATACTGCGGGGACGTGCCGAGCTTCGTGCGACAGAGCAACGACTCGGATACGTCGGATGTAATCCAGGTGGGTCGCATCGCCCAGGTATGGCAGGGAAGCGCATCGCTGGGCAAGTTCGTCCTCAGCGAGTTCGGTGGTGGTGTGCAGGAACCGCTGAAGAGGGCATTACCCAGACGCCTGGGGGTTGCCCCTCCCGCATTGGGCGGTAACCCGGAGCAGTACGCCTGCGGACGCCTTGTGGCATCCACCACCGTCGCCATTGTCGCCGTGTGGGCGCTGATGAATGAACCGGTCGCCCAGGACGATGCCGCTATCACCGTCGAGGCTTCACCACTGAGCATCGGCAAGAAGCGCACCCGCCGCGATGTTGACGTGTCCGTGGTGGACATCCGCCGACCGAACAACGTCCGCTACCTCCCGAGCGCTCATCGCATTGAGCATGACCATCGCTGGACAGTCACCGGACACTGGCGCAACCAAGCCTGTGGTCCGGAACATTCACTGCGTAAACGGATTTGGGTGGACGACTACGTCGCCGGACCCGAGGACAAGCCACTCATCCGCCGCCCGCGAGTGCAGCGGGTCAGTTAGGTGTTAAGGCTCCATTAACACCAATTCGCCTGTTGCACAACCGAACACGCCAAAACTATCAGGATATTCTCAGGTTATATACCTTACATAACGTGTTTTGAATGGTAAGGTATAGACATACGGCAGAAGACCTGCTAACGACAAAACGAAAGGGCGAGAGCCATGAACGCACAGACCACCACCATCACCCCGCTCGACATGGCGGCTGCCTACGAATCCGCGCGGTTCGATGCGCAGTCCGGTTGGGTCGGCATCCATGGCAACGCATGGCTGCACACGGTCGAGGAATCACGCGAGTATGTCGGATTCGACCTGCTTGCGGATGCGGGGCTCAGCGACGAAGAGGCGCGGGAGGCATACACCGAGTTCAGCACGGTTAACGAGTGGGACGTTCTGATGGAAGTTTGCGCGCACATTCGTGACCACGCAAAGCCGGTCGCCATTTCGACACCGTCCGACGAGGACGAGGTCGTACGCGAGTACGAGCTGGAGATCGAGGCGCTCCGCCTCGCCGAGGTAGTTCTCGACGGAGACGTGCTGCCGAAGTTGATCGACGGCGCTGTCCGTGAGCAGCTCGCCCCCGAGCTTCCATCCGTGCTCGCCGCCATCGGGGCGAAGATCGCCTCATAACCATCAGGGACGGGAGTCGTTGTCCAACAACAGCTCCTGTCCCACCAACCAACCAATCAACAACCAAAACGAAAGGGCGAAAGCCATGAACGAGACATTCAAAGAAAACGACGCCGAGCCGGAGACCACATTTCTGGTGTTCTACCGCGAGGGCAAGTGGGGCGGAAATCGCAGCCGCCAGCGGCTCATGCCTGTGAGCTGGGAGACCGCAGTCCTGCGCGGCGACGACCCGCGCTGGAAGTTCTGGAACAAGTCCGGAGCGCGCGAGTACATCATCCTTGCCCGCACTCAGGATCCTGAGACGGACACCGAGTTTCAGCGTCTCGCTGCCCTGGCGGAGCGCACTCGTCGCCCTGACATGCTCTACCCGTTCGGGGTTGAGTGGTTCGACATCGACAAAATCACCATCGGTCAGGTGCGCGCAGCCGTCGCCCCGGTACGCGACAGCTTCGGGCGTACCAAGTCGTCAACGTCATCGCCGCTTCTGCGTGAAGCGCTGACCATGATTGCGGACACTCCCACCGTGAACGTCCGTGTTCGCCGTCTCGCCGCCGCCGTGTTGGGAGCTGGAGGCAGCGCCCACGGGCTCGAAATTGCTGAGCGCGCAACCAAGCTGCGCCTCTCGGCGGAGGAGACCCGCGAAGCCGCTGCTGCGGCAAGCAAGTCGAAGAGCGCCGAGAAGTCGGTGTTCGAGCAGCTCGCTTCATAACCATCAGGGACGGGAACCGCTGCCCGACAGCGGTTCCCGTCCAACCAACCAGGAGACCGACGATGACCGACAAGGACGAGATCCTCACCAGTGCGCAGGTGGCGGACATGCTGGGCATCAGCATGGGCAACCTCG
>JAGQSZ010000332.1 GCA_020439285.1 Microthrixaceae bacterium | reverse complement strand
CCTTCGGTGCCGGTGGCTATGGCCGCTTCTCGTTCGCCCTGTCCGACGATGATCTCGTCGAGGGCCTCAATCGGATCGCTGATCTCGTCGGCTCTTCATGATTTCGAGCTTCGGAGAGTGGACCTCGCCGCTCTCTGCGGTTGTGGCCGCCGGTTCCGGTTCCCGATTCGGAAACGTCCATTTGGGCGAAACGAGTGTCATGTGGACCGAATCGCTGCCCAGCGAGGGCGGACGGATGTCGCTCCGGTACTGTCGGATCGATCCCGCAACGGACGCGTTCGGACCCGCTGAGGAGTTCCGTCCCGGCAGGCTTGTCAACGCCCGAAGTCGTGTCAACGAGTACGGCGGTGGGTCGTTCTGGCGATCCAACGATGAAGAATCCATGTTGACCTTCTGGGTCGACGCAGAAACTCAACGGATTCAGTGTGGCCGCGACGAGGGTCCTGCCGAGATCTTGACGCCGGATCCGCCACAGGTCAGGTCCCGTCGCTTCGCCGCGGGCACTGTTTCTAATGACGGCGAGTGGATCTTCGTTGAGCGCGAGTCGCATCCCCCGGTTGAATCCGCGGGAGCGTTCGAACCGATGAACGATCTGGTAGCGGTCGGGACGTCGATGAACGGAACGGTTCACCTAGTCGGCCGGGGTGATCCCGGTGGTGGCGACTTCGTGGTTTCGCCAAAGCTGTCGCCGGACGGGACGACTCTCGCATGGCTCAAATGGGATCACCCCGACATGCCATGGGACGCTGCCGAGCTTTGGGCAGCACCTTTGGACACCAACGGCTTCGTCCCGATGCTCGGCCCAGCCCGACGAATTGCTGGCGGCGTCGATGATCAACGCAGCGCAGCGCTGGGGCGAGCGGTGTCGGTGTGCCTCCCGGAATGGTCACCTGATGGAGTGCTGTGGTGGTGTGACGATGCGGACGACTGGTGGCATCTTCGCTGTGCATCGACTCCGGGCCTTCCAGCCGAAGGGGACGGGGACGCGAGCGCCAGGGTCATCCCCGATGTCCCTGAAGAAGTAGGGGAGCCGCGGTGGGTTTCAGGTGGGTGCCGCTACGGGTTCACAACAGATGGTCGCATTGTCTTTGTGGGCAGTTCAGGTGGTCTCGATGCCCTGTGGGTCGCCGATCTGAACACGCGAGAGCGGCAACGGGTCCCGGGTCCAGAGTTCAGCTATGTGGAGTCGATCTCTGTTTGCGGTAACCGGATTGCCGCTATAGCCGGGACCCCGACTCACCCGACCTCGATCTGGGTTCTCGATCTGGACCAAGGAACTGCGACAGACCTGCGGTCGGCCCAACCGATTCTCGATTCTGCTTGGATCAGTGAGCCCGAGCCGATCGAGTTCGCGACCGATACCGGTGACCGTTGCTACGGGCTTCTGTACCGGCCCAGGAACGGTGATCATGAAGCACCGCCCGATGAGTTGCCGCCGTTGTTGGTCCGCATACACGGGGGGCCGACAGCCTCTGCTCGTTCAGAGTTCTCGACGAGCGTGCAGTTCTGGACGACTCGTGGTTTCGCTGTCGTGGAAGTCAACTACCGGGGTTCGACGGGATATGGCCGCAAGTACCGCGACTTGTTGTTGTCCCAGTGGGGTGTAGCGGATGTCCAGGACTGCATCGCTGCGGCAACCCACCTGTCCTCAGAAGGGATCGTTGACGGTTCGCGCTGTGTGATCCGTGGCGGTTCCTCAGGCGGATTCACAGCGTTGGCCGCCATTTGTTTCCAAGCCGAATGGGGATTCCCCGGAGCGCTCTCCGCCGCTTGCAGCCTCTATGGCGTGACTGATCTGGCGGCGCTCGCCAGAGACACCCACAAGTTCGAATCGCACTATTTGGAAGGCCTGGTTGGCGCCTACCCCGAACAGGCCGATGTCTACTCGGCACGTTCACCGCTCTACAACGCGAGCAAACTCGACCAACCTGTGCTGATCCTCCAGGGGTCAGAGGACCGGATCGTTCCCCAGTCCCAGGCCGAGGTGCTGGTGGCGGCAATGGCATCCAACGACGTGCCACATGCCTACGTTCTGTTCAAAGGAGAGGGACACGGGTTCGTCGAACTCCAGGCGATCACCCGGGCGTTGGAGACTGAACTGGCCTTCTACGGGGTGGCACTCGGGTTCAAGCCAGCGGGAGACCTGCCAGTCCTCGTTGTCGATCTGCGTCACGAGGACTGAAGCGATAACTACAGCACTTTCGAGGCTCTCTACGCCTGCTGGGTTCAATCGAGCGGGCTCTCGACGTTGATCGTTTGGTCGGCGGTTGGCCGCACATGACTCCGAGCGGTCATGATTGAACCATGCGTGTTTTGGTTACCGAGAAGATCGCCGATGGAGGCTTGGATCGCCTACGCGACGCCGGCCATGAGGTCGATGTCCAAGAGGGCCTGTCGCCCGACGAACTACTCGACGCGATCAAGGGCGCCCATGCACTGATCATCCGATCAGCGACGCAGGTCACAGCCGAGGTCCTCGCCGCAGGAAGTGACC
>JAGQSZ010000331.1 GCA_020439285.1 Microthrixaceae bacterium | reverse complement strand
GCCATGCGTGAATTCACATGTTCGCGGACCTCGTGACCGTTCTCTCCAGCGGCTGGATATGAACCCAGGAACTTCACCGATTTCTGTTTCGCGTGAAGATTGCGAAGGCAGTCGGCCACCACCGGATCCGAGATGTGGCCCTCGAGATCCAATAGGAAGCAGTACTCACCGAGAGACTTCTTGGTCGGACGCGACAACAACAACGACAGGTTGATTCCGCGCGCTGCGAACTCCTGGAGGATGGCGAGCAGCGATCCGGGTTCATCGGCCCGTTGGAACACGACAATCGAGGTCTTGTCATGACCGGTTGGCGCCGCGACTGTGTCTCGACCGATGACGACGAAACGTGTCGCGTTGCCCTTGTGGTCCTCGATCGCCTTGGCCCGAGACTTCAGGCCATAGATCTGCCCTGCTCGTGTGTTGGCAATCGCAGCCAGTGTCGGGTCGTCGTGTTCGGCGACGAGCTGGGCAGCCTCGGCATTGGAGTTGACTGCGATGTGTTCGGCCTCGGGCAGCTTTTCGCGGATCCAACTGCGGCACTGTGCCGCCGCGACAGGAATAGCGAGGACCTTCTTGATACTCGACAGTGTCGCGTTAGGAAGGGTCAACAGGTCTAACGAAACAGGTTCGCGTGCCTCGCGCAGTACAAGGACGTTCGCGTCGAAAGCCAAGGTGTCGATGACAGCATTCACGCTGCCCTCAATCGCGTTTTCCACTGGGACGACACCGAAATCGATCTCGCCACTGTCAACAGCAAAAACCACGTCAGTCATCAAGGCGTAGGGCACGCGCTCACACGCGCTCAGGGCAGGGTCTTTGTCGACCACCTGCTCAGAGAACGTTCCGAGTGGCCCGAGGAATCCGACGGTGGTCCGTTTCGGTGTCACATGCCCGACGCTATCGCTGCGGCGTGGGATCAGAAGTAATCCTTACGACGCGACGGTGGTGGCTGCCTCGACAGGGCGACTAGCAGCGTGACGCCACAACGCTATATAGCTCGGCCATTCCAAGCCCTGTGGGCAATACCCGGCCGCTTCTAGTTCAGCCTGCAAACGGGGGAGTTTGGAGAACGGAACTCCGATGTCGACATGGTGGGCGAGGTGCCAGCCCGTGTTGAACGGAACCATCCAAAACCGTGCCCATGGACTCTGGTGGACGTGGTGTGTGGTGAGGCGGCGATCGGATGAGGCCTGCAGTCCGCCGTGTTCGGCAACAGCCCGCAGACGGTTCAACACCCGCCAGACCGTCATCCATGGGGCGAGCCAGAACACGGGATAGGCCCACCAGAATCCGGTTGCCAACCACAGAATCCCGAACACCGGGATCTGCATCAGGACTATCGGTAGAGCGATCGGCCGAGCGGTCGGTGAACCGAGAGCTTTGATGAGTGGCGTCAGGTTCTTCCATCCCGAACTGCCGAATGCGTCTCGGCTGAGCTTCCTACGCCATGACGCAGATGTGATGGGATACCCCGTGTACAACATGAGGTCAGGCTCGGTAGGGCCGAACTCTTCTTTGTGGTGCGCCATATGGCCACGTTTGTAGGCCTCTAGAGGAACAAACGCCGGATAGGCAACCAACCAACGACCGACCCAGTCATTGATCCGCCGGTTGGAGAACAAGAGCCGGTGGACAGCTTCATGGGCGAGGATCGCGAAGCGCGCGAACGACCGGCCCATCAACAAGAACGCGATGACCCATCCGATCGGATTGCCCCAAATCCGCGCCAGGACGAGAACGCCGACCGACTGCACCCAGAGTCCAATGACATGCAGAGCGTTTGCAGCATTGGGAATCGAATACAGCTCAGCCCGCAACTCTCCCACCGGCCTGCCCTTGTCGTTCAAGCGGTCGGTTGGCAACACGACGCTCAGCAGCATCGGGTCCGGTGACATGGTGTTCGGCGCGCGTGTCGCTGTTGCCATGAATTCATCTTACCAAGTCAATACAGCTGTCGCATATCTGTAAGATCAATAACGTGTCGATGACCGCTCTGGAAGATGTCCCGCTGACTGCACGATCCGTTGTCGCCTCGACGCTGTTGGGCACAGATCCGCCGAGGCTCCCGGTTTCATTTCTCGTGCGCACTGGTCAGATCTTCGGGTTCTCAGAGCCCGCGGTTCGAACTGCGTTGTCTCGGATGGTGGCTAACGAAGAGGCGATCCGTAACGACACCAGCAGCTACGAACTCGCCGGCCATCTGGTGTCCAGACAAGAACGCCAACGAGAGGGCAGGTCGGCCTCGACAATCGAATGGGACGGGACCTGGACCATGTTCGTGGTCGGACAGGGATCGCGTTCCTCATCGGATCGGGCACGACTTCGAGTGTCGATGCAACGGCTGCGTGTGGGCGAGTTGCGTGAAGGCGTGTGGACCAGACCGTCGAACCTTGCGCCTGACCGATTGGCTGAGGACATGGTCATCATCGAGTCCCAGTGCGATGTGTTCACGGTCATGAGTTCAGATACGGGGTTGGCCGAGCGGCTCTGGGATCTGGACC
>JAGQSZ010000330.1 GCA_020439285.1 Microthrixaceae bacterium | reverse complement strand
ACTCCAGCACTGTGACGGTCACAGCCACGTGCTCATGAGCGTCATCCCGAGTTGTCGGGCATATGACCCGGCTTTCGCGTACGAGACAGCGCTCATCGTTCAAGCAGGTATCGACGAGATGTTCCCTGATGGTGACCCGACCAAGGGTCGAGACGTCTTCTACTACGTGACCCTCTACAACGAGAACTACCCGATGCCGCCGGCGCCGTCCGTCGAGGGTCTGACAGAGAAAGTCATCAAGGGGCTGTACCGGTACGCGCCAGCACCCGAGGTCGACGGACCTCGAGCAGCAATCCTGTTCTCGGGTACAGCCCACGTTGAGGCAACCAAAGCGGTCGGAATTCTTGCTGATCAGTTCTCCGTCGGCGCCGAGCTGTGGTCAGCCACGAGCTATCAACAGCTCCGTCGCGAGGCACTTGCGGTGGAGCGCCGCAATCGGCTGAACCCGGACAAGTCCCATGAGTTGCCTTGGGTTACAACGCAGCTACAACAAGCCGCTGGGCCGATCACGGCTGTCACCGACTTCATGCACTCTGTGCCCGACGAGATCGCTCGATGGGTTCCCAAGCGTTGGAACTCACTTGGGACCGATGGCTTTGGACGCTCCGACACCCGCGAATCCCTCAGGAGCTACTTCGAGACCGACGCCCGTCAGATCGTGCTGTCGGTGCTGACGAACCTGGTGGACGAGGGTGAGCTCAAGTCCGAGGTTCTCTCGGACGCTATTGGAAGACTCGGGATTCCCGTGTTGGACCAGGCTCCGTGGGAGTAATCACTGCGGGTTGATTACGAACGATCCGATCAGCCGTCGGTGGGCAGCGTCGAGTTCCTTGGCTGCTGAGTCGGGTCCGGCAGTGATCAACTGATAGATACGGTCACCCGTCATGATCGTCCTCATCCTGGTTTCTGTTGCAGTGCCATCGGAGTTACGTGACACCCACACTGAGTCATTCGCGTGCCCGTTGGCCAACAGGAGCGACCGATTGACGGTCATCTTGCCCGGGATTCGCAATTCGCCGTATCGCGCTGTGAGCTCGGCTAGGCCAGTCTCGGAATCCATTGCTTTGAGTCCAGCGGAGCCAAGGCCCAGGTCACTCGATCCTGCGAAAACGTAGGCTCCCTTGTCGCCAGTGGTCTTGGCGCCCACTAGGCCACCGGGGGCAACTCCTTTGGGATCGAGGGCTTCGAAGACGACCTCTGCACCAACGGGCATCTCAACGGTGAAGGTGCCGGCGACATCATCACTGATGACCCAATCCGAGGGCAGCACCTCAGAGCGGATCGTCGTCAGACCCAACTTGGCAAACTCGCCAGCGAGCGGTCCGTGTCCCAATACGGATGCGGCCGCGACAGCAAGGAGAATCAGCCCGATCACGCCGCCAACCACTGGCAGCGAAACCGGCTTTCGAGAACGACGGATCTCGACAAGATCATCGATCGTGGAACTCTTCGAGTTGGAGTTCAGTAACGATGGTCCCGGCTTCTCCTTGGGTGTGACGTCGGTTTCTTCCCAGTTGACTGCGCTTGGGACGGGTCGCTCCAACAGTCCAACGGACCCTGAGACTTCAACGTCAGAATCAGCCAGTGCACCTACCACGGTCTTGGTTGTGAAGCCCTTGAGTTTGGCAGCGTAACCAGGATCGGCAGCGCAGAACTCGCATGTGTCCAGGGCGTCATCAATGAGAAACTCACAACCCGGGCAACTCTTCACTGTCTCTCCTCCGCCGAAAGCAATCTGAGCGAATCCGAACGCGTGACCACTTTGGTCATGCGCGAAGAATCGACCTGATCAGGGGCACCCTTGAGGTCCTTGGGCCCTATGGCCTACCGAAATGAGTCGTTGTACCGATCCGCCAAGCGGCCGAGGCTGAGTTCATTCCGACGCATCAGTGTCGGGGCTTGGCGTCAGGTTGGGTTCGCTAGTGGAGGGAAGATCCATCGCCACAACCCGTTGACGCGACAGCCACCCCAGGAACACAGCGATCGCACGGGGGTCGTGTCGCAACTCGTGCCCAGCGCCGCCGATGAGCCGGAATTCGGCCGAGCCGTGCGCCGCCGCAAGGTTCCGTCCGTCCTGGGGCGGGGTCAGGTCGTCACGCTCACCATGGATCACCAACAGGCGTCGAGGTGCCAACTGATCTGCAGCTTCCAAGGGTCGTACTTCTTTGAGTTCATTCGCCCAAGCGTCGAACGATTCGGGAAACGCCGGGTCCTTGATCACCTGGACGCTGCGGGCATGGATCAACAAGCGACGTGGGTCACGTGCCCAGTCATCGAAATCCGCTTGAGCGCCAAGAGCAGCAACTCCGCGCACACGTGGGTTCCTTGCCCCTTCACAGATGGCAAGCGATCCACCAGATCCGAAACCAGCCAACCAGACTGATGACACGCCCAGACTGTGCAGGTGTTCGACTCCTGCACGGATGTCGTCCTGCCATCCTTTGAGCGCAAAGTTTCCGTCGGAGATGCCACACCCGCGGAAGTTCATGGACAGGGCAACCCAGTCCAATGCGTTGGCGAT
>JAGQSZ010000329.1 GCA_020439285.1 Microthrixaceae bacterium | reverse complement strand
TGACTCGGTCACACCGAGGAACCGGGCGAGGTCTGCGGATGTCTTGTTCTCCATGAAGTATCCGACGACCACTAGCCGGTGACGCTCGGGCAACAGGTCGACTGCGTCGGACATGTACGCGCGGAGTTCACGTGCTTCGAGTTCTGCGGACGGTTCGACGGTGGTGCGATCGGCGAGGATGTCGATGACGGTCAGTTCCTCGTCGTCACCCTCGGACCCGAGTGATTCGAATGCCACGACCACCGAGCGGAACAGACGGTCACGAAGCCGGTCGAGTTCTTCCCGTGAGATGCCGAGTTCCTTGGCGGTTTCACCGAGTGAGGGGACACGACCGAACCTGCCGGCCAAGCTCTGTTCGACCTGATCGAGTTCACGAGCCAATGCCCGGACCGATCTCGGGGCCCAGTCCGATGCCCTTACGGTGTCGATGATCGCGCCACGGATTCGTTGGGCTGCATACCGGTTGAACGGAACGCCTCTGGATTCGTCGTAGCGGCGAGCTGCTTCCACGAGTCCGAGCGCACCGGCCCGAGCGAGTTCACCGCGGTCGACGTGGCGTGGGAAATGAGAGGCGACCTGGAACACGACGTGGTTGACCAGTGGCAGGTATTCCTCAATGAGGACTGATGCCTCGGTCTTCGAGCGATTTCGATCACGCCGGCGCCGGGCGCGAAGTTCGGCAACGGTCGGGATATGCCATTCGGTGCTCTGGGCATCCTCATCGGCATGTGTACAGCTCAAGTCAACGACTTCAGACATCTGTGCTCCTCCAAGCGCATGTGTTATCCGTTACATCGGAGCAATACGTGAACGACCTTTAGCGATTTTTTGAAGAATTTTCGAGATTTCTCTCTCCGTGGCGAAAGTCACTCGATCGGTGGAGAATTCGTCACGTACTGCGTTCGAAATACATTGATGTAATTCAAAATGGCGCATTTGGGACGGCTCGAATCAAGGCCATCCGACCGGAATTGCGAAGCCTCAGGCTGACTTTTTGCCGATGGCTTCGATCGAGCCGCCCTCGAAGGAGGCTGCGCGCACGCCACGTCGAGCAAGTTCGCTGAGCATCTCGAGTTGTCCACCGAGTCCGGCTAGTCCGAACGCTCCCGCCGGAGCGTCGCTTCTCGCCAACCACAATGTTGTAACCGCAGCAGTTGCGGCTGCAGCAACCGAAGGTTGGTCCAGCAACCCATAGACAACCGTCTTGCGTTCACCCTGCGATGATCCTCGGAGTTCTACCCGTATTGCGCCTACTCCGCCGTCTTCGGGGGGTGGTAACAGCACCGGGAAGGGGGCGAGTGCACGATCACGCCTGTTGGCAGCGAGACGCGATGTCACCCGTTCGACGCCGGGGAAGTGCGGGACCATCAGAACCGGTTCACTCAGCGCCGCCCGGTAGCAATCGCGGCCACCGATCGGGTCCGGGAACCAGAACAGTTCACGACCCGAGAACCCTGGGCGACGGTTCCATTCCCCGTCACGCCATTCGAGCGCGGTGCCTCTGAGAGCCTTGAGCCTCGAACGCGCACAACTCGGACCAGCTGCTCCGACACGCCCTACGTGTATCTCATCTACCTTGTCGAACAGTTCTGCGGCATGGGCTGCCAGCAGACACGACAAACCCGGTGCCATCACCGCACCGAGGGCGACTGTCACACCGTGTGCCCGGGCGGATGTGTCGAGTTCGAGCATCTCTTGGACCGCTGCCAGGTCATCGGAGGTAGACACGACATTCGATCCAGCGAGGACACATTGTTGTGCGATGGTCATGTGTTCGCCGGGTGCTCTGGCGATCACGACAATGTCGGTGTCGTCACCGGGCATCCAGGTGTCGTAGGTGTCCTCGATCACTCTCAACTGGTGACCGAACGTTCCTCGCAGAACCGCTGCCCGATCCGAACGTCTGGTGACCAACACGATCCGAGACGGTTTGATCCAAGGATCAGCGACGGGAGCCAGTAGCTCTCTGGCTATGCGGACGCCGAGTACTCCGCCACCGACAACTGCAATGGAGGGGCCATCGGGTCGTTCCATCAACGAAGATCCGGACCGGAGAGCATCCGCCAACCACCTTGTTCGGGTTCGTTGGCGGGGCCGCCGATCAATCTGACGAGCAGGCTTCCGAGAACACCAAGTCCCAGCGCCAACAGTGCTCTGATCAGACCACCCATCTCTGCTCCTTGGCCACGTCTGTTCTTGGAGAGGTCCTCTGCTCGAGGTAGAGGATGAATCTTGTGGGGCTAGCTGGAGTCGAACCAGCGACCTCACCCTTATCAGGGGTGCGCTCTAACCTACTGAGCTATAGCCCCGTCGTGTTCAGCGACCCAAGGGCCGTTGATCCGTCGGCGGTCGGCAACTTTACTCCAGGTCGGTCTCAATGTTCGATTCGCGAACGGGTCGAGCAGATTCCTCTTCGATTACCGACACCCAGATGCCGCCCATGATGTCGCTCGCCAGGTTGAAGATGAATGCAGCCATGACGGTCGACAGGACAAAACCGATGCACATGAGGAATGTGATTATTCCGAGTTGACGGAAGATGAAACCGCCGTCGATGG
>JAGQSZ010000328.1 GCA_020439285.1 Microthrixaceae bacterium | reverse complement strand
TCTACTACGACGTAGAAGGTACTCCCGTGGCGGTACTCCTCGAACTCCTCAACCCAGCCGCGAGATGATTCGGCACAGAAACCCACGTCTCGGTAGTTCCGGTACACGAGACGCTCGGCCTTGTCCCAGAGTTCAGCGTCATCTTCGGTGATGGCCATCACCTGCTGATGTGGCAAACAATGATCCGGGGTGTAGTCCCTGTGGATCTCAGGGGGTCGCCGAAGCTCCAGTCCCAGATCTCTGGCTGTCGGATTGCCTTCGATTATTGCCACGCGCTGAGCCCCTCAGACCGCGTTCGCCCCAACAACACCGACGGTGTCGAACTAATGCAGCAACTAGAGCACATTCTGACTGAGAACCTTTATAGGTAATTCTACCCAAAAGCCACCGATTGGCTGCGAACTCCTGCTAGCGCCGCTGCAAGCGTTCGATTCGAGCCAGAGGTGCTGTTGATCGCGCCGCTTAGCGGCGTCGAGGTGTCGACGAGTACCCTCTTGGCGTGTTGAACCTGGTCCTGCCCAAGGGGTCGCTCGAGAAGGCGACCATGGAATTGTTCGCTGCTGCTGACCTTTCGGTGAGCAGAAGTTCCTCGGTCGCCTACAAGGCCGACATTGATGATCCTCGTATCAATGGCGTTCGAATCTTGCGACCACAAGAAATTCCAACGTATGTCTCCGAGGGTCTCTTCGACCTAGGCATCACCGGTCGAGACTGGATCGAGGAGACGAACTCTGACGTCGTCAGCCTCGGCGAACTCCGGTACTCCAAAGCGACGAGCAAGCCGATTCGAGTGGTGCTTGCTGTGCCCGAGGACTCCAAGGTCGAAAGCGCCAAGGACCTGCCCAATGGCGTCCGTGTGTCGACGGAGTACATGGCGATCACTCGTCGGTATTTCGAGGGGCTCGGAATCGAAGCCGACTTGAGGTTGTCCTATGGCGCGACGGAGGCCAAGGTCCCAGACATCGTCGACTGCATCGTCGAGATCACAGAAACGGGCCGGGCCTTGCACGCTGCGGGTCTGCGCATCGTCGATGAGATCCTGGTCTCCTACACCGAGATGGTTGCGAATCCCGCGGCCTACGCCGATCCCGAAAAGCGGCACGCGATGGAGCAGATCATGACTCTGCTACTCGGAGTCATGGAGGCACGCGGCTCTGTGTTGGTCAAGCTGAACGTGGCCAAAGACAGGCTCGACAGCGTGATCGCTGTACTGCCAGCGATGAAAACGCCAACGGTGAACGAACTCTACGGCGCCGCAGGATACGCGGTTGAGACCGTCGTGCCGAAGAACCGCATCAACATTTTGATCCCCGAACTGAAGGACGCCGGCGCGACCGACATCATCGAGCTCCCGCTCGAGAAGATCGTTCACTGAGCACAGCGATGGCAACGTCGGCACCACAGAGTGGAACTGTGGTCGAGTTCAATGACGGCGTCGGACTTGGATTACTTCGCGCCGATGACAGTGGAGCCAACTTTGAATTCCACTGCACGGCGTTGCTTGACGGTTCACGGACCGTCGAAGTGGGCGCGCGCGTCGAGTTTGAACTCCTGCCGGGACACGGCGGACGCCTAGAGGCCAACCGAATCCGCAAGTTCCCAAGCAACAGTCAGTCCTGAGGGGACTCCTCACCAGCGTTCTTGACCTGCACGAAGATCATCTGCATCTGGCTGAGCGCCTCTTGGAGCAGTGTGCGGTGTGAGCCGAGACGATCGCCCACTCCGTCGACTACTGATCTGAAGGCTTCGATGACCGTCGCAGCGTCTCCGAACTTCGGTGGATCAGCCTCGAGGTAGATGATCGCGAGATCAAACAGTCGCATCAGGTGATTGGCCAGCATGTCATGGGCAGGCGTCTGTGCCATCTCGGCGCGAACACGCATCATCTCAGTCATCTCGGCTTGCAACTCAGCGATCTCATCAGGAGTCATGGCGTCGAGATCCAGCCCGAGTTGAGCAGCGGCAGCGCGTAGCGGGTCAGCACCACTCAAATCGGTGGTGCCATCAGCGGCATCCGAATCGGTGGTTTGTGATGGCGGGGGGACTTGTCGTTCCCCTCCGGGTGTCCACAGTGAACTCATGGGTGTTAGAGTATTCCGACAACAACAAAGCGGGCGCCCGCCCCTCCGTGCCACACAGGTGAGCCCGGATCCTGAAACTGCCGTTGGGTTCTTCCTTTCGGCTTCTCAAAGCGGGTGCGCGCGCATCCGCTCGTTTCGTTTTCGGGCAGATGTAGATCAAACCAACCAGAGCGATCCCTGCGGAAAGGACGTCAATTTGAGGAGTGACCGGCCATAGCTGCTTCACACGGTGATGAAACAAGGACCAACGAACGGATCAGGGCCAGAGAGGTTCGCCTGATCGACCCGGACGGCAACCAACTCGGAATCAAGACTCTTCCCGAGGCGCTGACCATTGCACGTTCGATGGATCTGGACCTAGTCGAAGTGGCGCCTGACGCCCGCCCACCTGTGTGTCGGATCATGAACTTCACCAAGTTCAAGTACGAGGCACAGCAGCGAGCAAAAAAAAAAAAAAAGAAGGCGACCAACATCGTTGTCAAGGAAATGAAGTA
>JAGQSZ010000327.1 GCA_020439285.1 Microthrixaceae bacterium | reverse complement strand
TCGGTGTTGTTCCGATGTGAACAGGTCTAAAGACATGAGACTCCAACCGAACGCAGCGCGGGACGTGTTGAGACGGCGTTAACGGGCTCGGGCAGCGTAGGCATCACCGTTCACCGCGCGCAACCAGCACCTCGCGACGTTCCCCGATCCGCGCCACCATCCGCGTCCAGCCATCTGGTCGTCCACCAGCACCGAGGACACGAACTACGGCACCAGCCATCAGCGGGATGTCGTCGGGGTCGCGCAGGAGTCCACGTTCCCGCCGCGCAGCGGTGATGAGGTCTTCGTTCCCCGTCCACCAGCCATCCGCTCCACCCCGCCAGGAGGTCACCTGTACCCAGGCGAGGTAGCGGTTGTCGGCGGTGTGTCCGGTGAGCAGGTGAACGGGGACATCCGTGTCCTGGTCAGGAGCCCATCTCGCAGCGTCAGTCCAGGGGAAGCCATGGTCAGCCATCGACTTTGACGGTGATAGTCCAGGTTGCGGCGCTGATTGCCACCGACATTGCTTGGGGTGTCAGGAAGTTCAGGTTGCCGAGGTCAACCTCGTCGGGCAGGTCGAGCGCAGCGCGCAACCTGTCCATGTTCATCGTCCCGTCCGGGTTCAGGAAGCGTCCCCGGACAGAACGGGCGCAGAAGATGACGGTCACGGGCGGGGTCATAGCGGTCTCCTCACGGTCGTTCCGATGGTGATGCTGTCCAGCCTCTGAGACGCCTCCAACAGCACCACGATGTAGTCCACGGCGGCAAGGTTGGGCTCGATGTCCGTGTCCCCAGCGGTCTCCACCAACAGCGCAGCGACACGGAGTGGCGGGTTGTCCAGACTCATCTCCCGCGCATAGTCGGCGCAGCTCCCCGTCCACCGTTCGCCGTCCCACTCCGCGATGGTGTTGTTGTCCCTGTCGAGGATCTCGATTGGCTTCACTGTGGCTCCACGAGGTCGAGCTTGATACGAAACTCGGGACAGGACAGCAGCACCACGGGACGCCAGGAGAGTTGGCGGTCAACCTCGCGGCACACCTTCAGGTACAACCCTTCGTCGCTGAGCAGGTGAAGCAGCCCCAGCTCGGAGGCGGCTTCCTCGATCCCGCAACAGAGGACAGGGGTCGGTGACCCGACGTTGAGATAGTCCCCCGTACAGGTTCGGGTCTTGCCATTCGGATAGGTGACGAGGACACGGCACCAGACGAACTCTTCGGCGGCGTCGGTGAACACCATCGGGTCGTAGGGATGTTCCACGTCGTCCCGAGTCCAGGTGTAGGGGAAACCTTCAAGAGGCACGTTCCACCACCACCGTCCCGTACTCGCCCAGCTCCACTTCGGCTTCGGAGTCGGACAAGAGTTGGTATGCAACATGATACAGCAGGCGGTACAGGAAGATGTTGGTGAACCACTCGTGAGGCAAGTCCAGGTTCGCGGCGGCTTCCAGGAGCGCATCCGGGGTCAGATCACGCAGCGGATGGGAGACGGGAGGGTTGTCCCCGTTCAGGTACCAGGTGAGGCAGTACATGCCAGATAGCTTCTCTCCGTTGGCATCCCGAAATCCAGTCGTTCGGGGACATGACACTCGGGAGAGACAGTCTCTGATCAGTTACCGCTGCGCGGGAGGTGTTCAGGCGGCGTTAACGGTGCCGCGCTGCGTGGTCGCGCCCGAGGGTTCCGAACGTAGTGCCGCTTCGTGAACGTAGTGAACGAAGGGTGACACCGTGAGGATCCACGCCCCAGGGGAATGCCTAGGAGTGCGACGCCGACAGGCGGGCGTGCAGGATCCTCACTACGTTCGGAACGGGGCTGTTCCCGTGGGCTTACCGTCAGACCGCAGCCAACAAGTCCAGCGGGTCGCCCGTCACTGGCGCAGCGGGAGGTGCTGGTTCACCAACAACAGGGGCTTGCGGGACAGGCTGAACCTGCTCAGTCACTGGAGCAGGTGGCGGAACCTGTTCCGTCACTGGAGCTGGCGGCTGAACCTGTTCCCCAACCACAGGGGCTGGCGGAACCACAGGCTGTTCAGGCGCAGCGGCGGGAGCGGGTGCGGGAGCCTCGGCGGCGGTCTCCAGGCGGAAGATTCCGTGTCCCGCGTTGTCCACGGTGGAGACCTCCTCGATGGGCTTGACCTCCCCGCTCTCCATGAGGACTTCACCGTTTCCGATGGCGACGCCAGTACCCTCCGTACCCTTCACGATGTCCCCGGGCTGCACGTCCATCGGAGGAACAGGAGTGCCGATGTCGGTTCCCATCGGCGGGAGCGTGAAGCCTGCCTTGTCGGCGGCGTCATAGAGGGAGGTTGGGTTCTCCGGGTTGGACGCCGCCATCGTCCGCACCATATCCGCCAGCTTCTCGTTCGGGAAGGTGACCTGGCGTCCATCGGGGAGTTCCACGGTGCGCTTCTGCTCGTCCGTGGGCTCGGCGGGAGCTTCGCCGTCCTGCACTGGCGCGGCGGCATCGGTGACCACTTCACCGTCCGACTCGTCCTTGTCCGGAGAATCGTCGTCAACGGTCTCAGGATCGGTGAGGTCGTCGGACTTGTCCGTGTCAGACACACTCTCTGCGTTCGCGTCCTCGCTGTCCGAACTGGTGTCCTCGCCCAGGGG
>JAGQSZ010000326.1 GCA_020439285.1 Microthrixaceae bacterium | reverse complement strand
CAAGCGCGAAGATCGTTGGCGTCCTGCTGTTGACGATTCTGTTGCTGGAGCCATTGCAACAGAATCGTCAACAGCATCACGCCAACGATCTGCGCGCTTGTCATGTGGTCCGACCGGGCGACGGTCAACGCTGCAGTGAGACAGATGAGAACGAGCGCGAACAACCCGTCCATGATGATCATCACTATTTGGTTCCCCGCGAGGAGTCGCATTATCGCTCCGCGGTTGGCCTCGCCTTGGACGCTGAGGTCGTGTTCGATCCGGTTACCGGCGCCCAACAGCCTGATCGTCACCAGGTTCCGGAGCGCGTCGAGGTATTTGCCAGAGAGTTGTGATCGTTGGCTGCGGGATTCAGCAGAGGTCTTGCGGAAGAACCTCATGAATCCACCGATCAGGATCGGGATGAGTGGGACTAGGGCCATGACACCGAAGCCGACAACCCAATCGACGAAAATCCCAACATACGCCAGCGTTAGGAACGGAATCGCTAGGGCCGCGAGAGTGGCTCCGAAGTAGACCTGGCGGTACTCGGTCAGGCGCTCTGTGTTATCGGTCATCATCTGTATGACCGACGAGGGCGAATACGTTTCCCGCAGTGAATTCGGCTTGGAGGCCAAGGCGTACTGACGCTCGAGAAGGTCGGCTCGAATCCGTCGTTCCTCGGAGCGAGCTGCTCGACCGCCGTAGGAAATCTCACAGAACGCGAACACGCCTCCAGCCAGAGCCAGGCAGACGGCGACGATGCCGGCCCCCGACCTGGAGTCCGTCCCAGCGCCCGCTACTAGGTGACCGATCGCCACCATCGATCCACCGATGCAGGCCGCCGACCCGATCCTGGCCATTCCCACCAAACGGGAGTCACGCTCCCCCGTGGCCGATATGACTTGCGGGCGCTTACGCCTCCCGATGTTCCACCTTCTCGACCATGAACTGCTGGCTGGCCATTCGCGGAACAGGCTTCACCTGCCCGACCAGATCGTGGGCAATAGGTGCACCACTGCGGGCGGACAATAGCATTAAGCATCCCTAATAACACAGCCGCAACAAAGGCCCACACGATGACCGAACGCTTCACCACCTACGACGACTTCGAGCACTTGATGTTCGACAGACTGCCCAATGGTGTGCTGTTGATCACGCTCAACCGCCCCGAACACTTCAACGCTGCTCACGAGCGGATGCATGCAGAGATGGGCGCCGTCTGGAAGGTCATTGACACCGATGAGGCGACCAGAGTTGCCGTGGTGACAGGAGCCGGCAAAGCGTTCAGCGCTGGCGGGGACCTCGGTATGGTCGAACGACAGATCGGCGATATCGACAACACGTTGCGCACCCAACGTGAAGCTGCGGCCATTGTGTACAACATGATGGACTGTCGTGTTCCGATCATCTCCGCCATCAACGGAGTTGCTGTCGGGGCGGGACTGGCAGTGGCGATCATGGCCGACATCAGCATCGCTGGCGAGGGCATTCGCTTGACCGATGGTCACCTGCGCCTTGGCGTGGCCGCTGGTGACCACGCAGCGATCATCTGGCCTTTGCTTTGCGGCATGGCGAAGGCCAAGTACTACCTACTCACCTCCGAATTCATCTCGGGTGCGGAGGCTGAACGAATCGGGCTTGTGAGTCTCGCCGTGCCCGACGATCAGGTACTCGAGCGGGCGATGGAAATCGCCGATCGACTCGGCCGCGGGCCACAAGCCGCGATTCAGGGGACCAAACGCTCGCTGAACGGCTGGTTGCGGATGGCGTCACCTATCTTCGATTCGTCGCTCGGACACGAGATGCTGCACTTCTTGCATCCCGATGTGGCCGAGGGCTTGGCTGCGCTCAAGGAGAAGCGTGAGCCGGTGTTTCCCTCGACACTCGGTTCTGACTGAGCGGGCTGCGGTTCCGCCCGCCCCCTGCGCCCGCTCGGGCTGATTCCCTGCTGTTCCCGTTCCTTCGCGCATCCTGGCCGCTCCCGTTCCGTCTTTTGTGGAGTTCGCGTTGCCCAGCAACCAAAACTCCACAAAAGTCGCCCAACACGAGGGCCAAAGGGCGAACTCTGGGCGATAACGTCGACGAAATGGCGAGTTCCCCTAACCCGAAGGTCGACTTCTTCTTCACCAAGTCCGCACCGTGGGAGAGCGAGACAGCCGAGTTGCGGAGAATCATGCTCGACTGCGATCTCACAGAAGAACTGAAGTGGGGCAAACCCTGCTACACCGCCGACAAGGCGAACGTCGTACTGATTCAGACGTTCAAGAACTACTGCGCTTTGTTGTTCCCCAAGGGCGCGCTTCTCGATGACCCCGCTGAAATTCTCGTCCGGATGACAGACAACGTGCAGGCGGCTCGGCAGATCCGCTTCGCCAACGTCGACGAGATCAAGGCTTTGGAGCCGTCGGTTCGTGCCTACGTGGCTCAGGCCGAAGCCAATGAGGCCGCCGGGTTGCAGGTCGAAATGAAGGACACCGCGGACTTCGAGATGGTGGACGAGTTCAAGGAACGACTCGAGGAGATGCCGGCGCTTCGGGAAGCGTTCGAGAGACTGACACCCGGACGCCAACGTGGATACCTGCTCCACTTTTCCTCGGCCAAACAGTCGAAGACCCGCT
>JAGQSZ010000031.1 GCA_020439285.1 Microthrixaceae bacterium | reverse complement strand
GGTCTTGGCCACTCGAGTTGGTGAATGGCAAGCCGATGGACGCTGCCTTCATCGACGAGGAGATAGACATCATCCAGGCTGAGGTCGCGTCGGATCTGTTCACTGGATTTGAACAGAGCGCTTTCCCTTCGACCTCGCTCCCGGCGTTTGCGCTCGTTGCAGCCGCCTACCGTCAGAGTGAGCAACTCGGTGAGAGCGTCAGCTTGGAGATCCGCAATCTCATTTTCGAAGAAGCCGTGGACGTTGCCGATCCGATGACCATTGATCGCTTAGCTGAGCAGCACGGGCTCACGGTCACTGACGAAGACAAGAATGTCGCATCAGCGGATTACGAAGAAGGAAAGACTCGGGGAGTAATCGGCTCACCGCACTTCTTCGCCGGTGGACAGGGCTTCTTCTGCCCGGCGTTGAAAGTGGGGCGCAACGAAGATGATGAGCTCTATGTCCTTGCAGACCCGGAAGGATTCAACGCCTTCATGGACGCGTGCTTCGACGCCTGAGGATCAGCGTTCAGACGTGATTGACCGAAGCACGGCCAGTGCCTCCGGCGCTTGGGCGTGTGGCACAAGCAGATGATCATGGTGATAACCGGCGATCACATTGCAACTGATTCCAGCCGAAGCGAGTGCTTGTGCGACCACGGACGTGAGGCCAATGTCGTCGAGTTCTGAATCCACGTCCAAGGTGATCCACGCCGCAACGAACCGGTAGGCCAACCCGAGCTGATCAGCAGTGTCTCGTGCGATGACCAGCGTGCGACCCTCGGCCTCGACCACGCTCGCAAGAACTTCGTCGTCTGCGATGGCCAGCGACGCGTCGCCATCCGCTGATGAATCGACAACGAAGACGAACTGCCCGTCGACCAAACGAGGCGACAGATTGCCAAGCAGCGCGTTCAGCCTGGAGACGGAATCGTCGCTCATCTTGTTGACACCAGGAACCGAGCTCCGCTGCTATCTGGCGACGAAGTACTTCGCCTTGGGGTGATGCATCACGAGCGCGGAAGTTGTCTGCTCGGGGTGGTACTGGAACCCGGTGTCCTCGTTGCACTCGACCCCGATGCGTTCCGCGCCCAGCAGGCGGGCGATCGTCTCGTTGTGCTCCAGATCCGGACATGCCGGGTATCCAAATGAGTAACGGCCGCTGCGGTACTTCTGGCGGAACAACCCCGCGAGAGCCTCTTTCGGGGGAGTCGGCCCGGTATAGTCAGGATCCTGATCGGCGAAGCCCCACTCCTCCCGGATGCGGCGATGCCAGTACTCGGCGAGCGCTTCGGCCATCTCAACACCCAGGCCATGCAACAGCAGATACTCCTGGTAACGGTTCTCTGCGAATAGCTCAGCGGTTCGCTCCGATATGGCTGGCCCTTGCGAGACGAGCTGCATCGCCATGTAATCAGGCTCACCCGATTCGACTGACCGGAAGAAGTCGGCGATACACATGAACGGATCCTTGGACTGCCGAGGGAATCCCATTCTGGCGAGTTCCTCGGTCCTTGAGTCATCGGTCCAGATGATCAACTCGTCGCCGTCGCCGTTCACTGCGAAGAACCCGTAGACCACCTGCGGGACCAACAAGTCATCTTGTTTGGCAAGTGCGATCTGCTCGCGGAGGACCGGACGGATCCGCTCACGGAACTCGTCGTCAGTTTCCTTTTCTCCGTTGGCCTTCGTCTCGGGTCGGAACTGCCACTGGTTGCGGAATACGCCGGTCTCGTTGATGAATCCAGCAATCTCGTCGATGGGTAAGCCCTTGATGACCTTGGTGCCAAGGAACGGTGGAACGTACACCTCGTTGTCGGTCTCGATAACCGGTGAACGATCCGGGATCTCGACGGCCTCGCCCACGCCTTCCTTGAGCACTCGGTGGCGGTGAAGCTCACGTTCCGATGGGACCATGCCGTAATCCGGATCGTTGTCACCACGTTTGATCTCACCGAGACGGTCCATCACGTGCAGACCTTCGAAGGCGTCCTTGCCGTAGAACAAGCGGCCCTTGTAGACCTCTCGCAGATCGCGTTCGACATATGTGCGTGTGAGCGCAGCACCGCCTAGCAACACCGGAATGCTCTCGAGCCCCCGGTCGTTCAGCTCCTCGAGGTTGTCGCGCATGATCAGGGTCGACTTGACCAGAAGGCCAGACATGCCGATCGCGTCAGCGTTCACCTCGACAGCCTTCTCGATCATCTCGCTGATCGCGACCTTGATGCCCATGTTGTGGACCTCGTAGCCGTTGTTGGTGAGGATGATATCGACCAGGTTCTTGCCGATATCGTGAACATCGCCCTTGACGGTGCCGAGCACAACAGTTCCCTTACCGCCGGAATCGTCGACGGTGTCCATCATCGGTTCCAGGTAGCTGACTGCGGCTTTCATCGTTTCAGCTGACTGCAACACGAACGGAAGCTGCATCTCGCCAGCGCCGAACAGTTCGCCGACGACTTTCATGCCTGCAAGAAGCACGTCGTTGATGATCGCTAGAGGAGTGAACCCCTTGGCGAGCGCCTCGTCGAGTTCCTCGATAAGACCGTCGCGCTCGCCGTCGATGATCCGCTGCGAGAGCCTGTCCTCAACCGCCCAGTCAGATCGATCTTCCACGACGGCCGTTGTGTGATCGACGTCAGAGAAGATCTCCAGGAGTTTGACGAGCGGGTCGTAGTGCTCGTCTCCCTCGGAGAGGATGCCGGCCGCTCCTCGCCGGTCCCAGATCAGATCCAGGCAGACGTCGCGTTGTTCGTCAGGGATTCGGCTGAGCGGAAGGATCTTTCCTACGTGAACAATTGCGGAGTCAAGACCCACTTGTTGGCATTCGTGCAGGAAAACGCTGTTGAGTACGTGGCGAGCTGCCGGCTTGAGACCGAAACTCACATTGGAGAGACCAAGGGTGGTGTGCACCCCAGGGATCTCTGTCTTGATCCTGGCGATCGCCTCGATGGTGGCGATCGCGTCCTTGCGGAGATCCTCGTCGCCGGTTGACAGGGGGAAGGTGAGAGCGTCGAAGATCAGGTCGCCCGGTTCGAGGCCGTAGCGGTCGACCGCCAAGTTTGTGATCCGATGAGCGACTCGCATTTTCCACTCGACATCGCGGGCTTGGCCCGTCTCGTCGATGAGCAGGCAGATCACCGCAGCGCCGTACTCGCGGGCGAGGCTCAAGATCCGGTCGGCGCGCGAGCCGGCGGTGTCGGAGTCCTCCAGGTTGGCCGAGTTCAAGATGGCACGTCCGCCGATCCACTTGAGGCCAGCCTCGATCACCTCTGGCTCGGTGGAGTCGAGCACGAGAGGGACAGACACCTGGGTGGCGAAGCGTTGAGCAACCTGGTCCATGTCGGTTGTTCCGTCACGCCCCACGTAGTCGACACATACGTCGATGATGTTGGAACCTTCTTTGACCTGTTCCTTCGCCATAGCTAGGCACGTATCCCAGTCGGCTTCGAGCATCGCTTCGCGGAACTTCTTTGAACCGTTCGCGTTGGTGCGCTCACCGATCATCACCAAGCTCGCAGCGGACGAGCCTTGGTCTGAACCGAAGAAGACGGGTGAGTAGATCGATGCGACTCCGTTTTCGAAGTCGGGGTGGCGGGTTGGGGGAGTGAGGTCCTTGGTTGCCTCGACGAGTTGACGGATGTATTCGGGAGTCGTGCCGCAGCAGCCGCCGACGATGTTGATGCCGAACTCGTTGATGAAGCGGACCTGATGGCGGACGAAGTCCTCGGCGCTCAGGTCGTAGTGCATGTGGCCATCGACAACCGAGGGAAGGCCGGCGTTGGGCAGGACCGAGATCGGGATGCGTGAGTTCTGGGAGAGGTAACGAACGTGCTCGCTCATCTCCTCAGGACCGGTCGCGCAGTTGATACCGATGACGTCGGGTTTCATGGCGTCGAGAGCGACCACAGCAGCGCCGATCTCGGTGCCCGGCAGCATTCGTCCGGTTAGCTCGATGGTGACCTGGGTCTGGATTGGCACATCGATACCGAGCTCGCGCATGGCTTCTCGGCACCCGTTCATCGATGCCTTGATGCCAAGCAGATCGAACTGGGTTTCGATGATGAACAGGTCGATCCCGCCGCGCAACAGACCCCGTGCCTGCTCGGCAACGTGGGCCTTCAATTCGTCATAGGGGACCTGACCAAGTGAAGCGAACCGAGTGCCGGGTCCGATGGAACCAGCAACGAACCTTGGCTTGTCGGAGGTCGAGAACTCGGCGGCCACCTCTGAAGCGAGGCGGGCTGCCATCTCGTTGAGTTCCTCGGTGCGATCACCTAGTCCGTACTCGCCCAGGGTTGCACGCATGCCGCCGAAGCTGTTCGTCTCGATGACATCTGCGCCTGCTTCGAGGTATTCCCGGTGCATCTGGCGGATGATGTCGGGGCGTGACTCATTGAGGATCTCAGGGCATCCCTCTAGCTCGGGAGTGCCGTAGTCCTCCATCTGGAGGTCTTGTTCTTGGAGCCAGGTTCCGGCGGCTCCGTCGAAGATCACTATTCCATTGGCTATTGCTTCGCGGTAACTAGGACGAGACATCGTTACTGCAGGCTACTACCGGCCCGCGAGTAACCGAAGGGGGCGGTGTTTCAGCCTGGAGGTTGGCCCTCGTCACGTGAGACGATCCTGCCTGCCTCATCGACCCAGGCGTGGAAGCGAGCAGGGTTCCCAATTACGAGTTCGTGGTCCCTGACATCTCTGGTTACGACTGACCCGGAACCGATCATGGCGAACCGGCCGATGGTGTTGCCACAGACGATCGTGGCATTCGCTCCGATCGAGGATCCGTGCCTCACGAGGGTTGGTGTTATCTGCCAGTCCTCGTTGGTCGCGCGGGGGTACAAGTCGTTGGTGAACACCGCGCTTGGGCCGACAAACACCTCGTCTTCGATCGTCACACCTGAGTACACCGACACGTTGTTCTGAATCTTGACCCGGGACCCGATGCTGACTCCCGCATCGACGAACACGTTCTTCCCGATGTTGCAACCTTCGCCAACATTCGCGCCGCTTCGAACCTGGGCGTTCATCCAGACCTTGGTTCCGTCTCCGAGGGCAGCACCGTCCTCAACGAGTGCGGTTTCGTGGATGAACGGGGGGTTCTGCTCTGCCATGGCTGGGATCTGTCCTTGAGGGGCTGAAGTGTTTGAGTGTGATTGACCGGTACGGTAGCGGTTCATGAAGATCTACACGCGAAAAGGCGATGACGGGACAACAGGTCTGTACTTCGGTGGAAGGGTCCGCAAAGACGATGCAGCACCCATGGCATACGGCGATGTCGACGAGGCACAGGCCGCAATTGGATTGGCCCGTGCGCATGGCAAGGGCTCATCTGAGCTCAATGACGTGTTGATCCATATCGAACGAGATCTGTGGATCCTGATGGCTGACCTTGCAACCGCTGAGGAGAACCGTCACAAGCTGCAGGCCGGGGCGACTGCTGTCACCGAGGAGATGATCGCCCGGCTCGAAGAACTGATCGACGATTTCACTGCACGCTTCGAGATGCCCCGAGAATTCGTGGTCCCCGGAGAGCACCTCGTTGCCTCGTATCTGGATCTCGCGCGAGCCGTTGTCCGACGGGCGGAGCGGTCGAGCATCGCTGCAGCGGTAGAGGGCTCCCATGTGGTGAAGTATCTGAATCGGCTCTCTGATCTGCTCTTCACCCTTGCGAGATGGCAAGAGGGCAGTTCCGTGAACGCCAAGGACATTCTCTAAGCGTCGAACCAAACCATCGACAGAGAATCCTCACGTACCTGAAACACACTGACGACTCGAACAAACGAACTGGAGACTGAACAAATGGCCACCTGGGAACCAACCGAACTCGCGAACGTGAAACTGGGCAAGGCGGTCGCTAAATCGGCAACAGCAGTGGGCGTGCCGGTGTTCTCAGATCACCTTGAAGAAGCAGCGACTGTCGAAGGTGTAACGGTCGCGGCACTCCAACGGGATGGGTTCAAGGGTGCCAAGAACACCAAGTTCGTCCTTGCCGGAGGGGACGCGACCCGGATCCTGATCGGAATGGGACCAGCGGCCAAGACCACAGCCGATGACTTCCGCAAGGGTGCCGCGATGTTCATCCGCAGCGTGGCAGGGCACGAGAAGATTGCGTTTGCTCTAGATGATGCTCTGACAATTATCGAGTCGCTCGAGGACTCTTCGGTCGACCCGGCGGCGGTCCTCAGCGCTTTGAGCGAGGGGCTCCTGCTCGGGTCATATCGATTCGGTGTCTACAAGAAACTCCCCGAAGGTCATGCTCCCAAGCGAGGGGTGACAGTCGCTGTCGGGGAGCGTGCACGGGTGCTGGCTCCAGCGATGACCCGCGCCCGAGCCGTCAGCGAAGCGGTCGCGTTTGCTCGCGATGTCGTCAACGAACCCGGAGGGACGCTCACGCCGACCGTGTTCGCACAACGCTCCGCCGAACGAGCCCGGGCAGCTGGACTCAAGGCCGAGATCATGGACGAAAAGGCGATTGCCAAAGCGCGCCTCGGCGGCCTGCTAGCAGTCAATCAAGGGTCGGTAGAACCGCCTCGCCTTCTCAAGTTGACATACGAACCCGCCAAAGCAAGCTCGGGTGAGAAGGTTGCGCTCGTCGGTAAAGGGATCACCTTCGACTCGGGTGGCCTGTCGCTCAAGCCTGCTGAGTCGATGATCGGTATGAAGAATGATATGGCTGGCGCAGCGGCGGTGATCGCTACGATGTGCGCGCTCCCAGCCCTTGGTGTCACCACGAAGGTCGTTTCGTTCACACCAATGACCGACAACATGACCGGAGGTGCTGCCCAGCGTCCCGGTGACATCTACACCGCACGCAACGGCAAGACGGTTGAGGTTCTCAACACCGACGCTGAGGGCCGCTTGGTCCTCGGTGAAGCACTGGTCCTGGCCTCTGAACAGAAGCCGACGGCCATCATCGATCTCGCAACCCTGACCGGTGCCTGTGTGGTGGCACTCGGCGAGAAGATCGCGGGACTCATGTCGAACGACGACGAGTTGGTCACTCGCATTGAAGATGCGGCCAAGGGCGCGGGTGAACGGGTCTGGCACCTTCCACTTCCAGAGGACTACCGCAGCGGTCTCGACTCCAAAATTGCCGATCTGAAGAACATTGCTGGCCGATATGGCGGCACCCTGACCGCAGGACTGTTCCTGCGGGAGTTCGTAGGTGAAGGTATCGACTGGGCACACATCGACATAGCCGGTCCGGCGTTCACATCCGACAGCGATGGTGAGAATGGTGTCGGAGCGACCGGCTTCGGAGTGCGGACTCTGCTGCGCCTGCTCCAAGACTGGCGGTGACCGACTCCTGTCAGTGGGCGGACTTACCGCTCGATCGGGGACACTTCAGCCACAGGTCATTCACGCTGCCGACTGGCTTGTGCCGTCAACGGTGCGTGAATGCCCTGAGTGCATAGCAACCCAACGCTCATGTGAGTTTTGAATCGACAACGGCAACCGGCTCACCTGCCGCGCTGTGAGTGACGGCAGGTACAGGCGAACGTCTATCTCGTCGGATGCGACTCTGCGAGCGATATGGAAGGTGCACGCTCGGTCGATTGTCCTGTTGATCGGTGCTTGTCTGCCGGTCCCGGCTCCCAGGCCGATGGCCTTGGCCGTGTCTGGCAGTGACAATCTGAAGCCCTGCGGGTGACCTTCGAATCCGCGGGCTAGTCGCCGCAACAGACAAATGACCGACGGCCCCAGCACCCCAAGCCAGAATGTCTCGACATACGGAGACGCCAGGGCGTGGCCAGCGACAGCCAACTCAGGATCCCACCATGGTCTGACGACCAACTGTTTCGGCGGGCAAGCGGAACTCGGATTGTTGGGATGTTCGTCATTGGACTCGAACTGGGGTCCTTGAACAGACGGGTGTTCCAGTATCGACATCAGGTCTCCTAGGTGGACGGTCCCTCGCCGGTCGAGGGGATCCAGTGCAACCTAAGCAGTCGATGTCTGAGTGTCATCGGGGACCGATATCCGGTCGGGGTTAGACACAGACCGAAGAGGTCTAGACGCGTCCGAAATCGTCCTCTAGACGGATGATGTCATCCTCACCGAAGTAGGTGCCGTGTTGAACTTCGACGAACACCAAGGGGCCCACTTCGCCCACGTTCTCGATTCGGTGGGCCATTCCGGCTGGGATGTCGATGGTGTCACCTGGGCCGACTTTGAAGTTCTCCTGGTTTAACACCGCGACGCCTTCACCGCGCAGGAAGAACCAGTGCTCGGAGCGTTTTGTGTGGCGCTGGTAGCTGATCCGCATGCCAGGCTCGACGTAGATCCGCTTGACCTTGTGATCCTCTTCGTCGGCCAATACGTGGTAGTGACCCCAAGGCCGTTCGCTCCGATCCATTGATACATAATGGCCGACGCGCCCCGTATATGCCCCACTCGGGCTGATCTCGAGGCCCGACTTTCTGATAGTTGACCAACTTGGTAGGGTTTTAGATGTTCGAGGTTTGACGCGTTCCAGACGATCTGCCTGAGCACTCAATCCACCGGGTAATTGACCAGAATTGCGAAGGAACATGGCTAGTTTTCGAGATCTTCTCACCGACACCAAGAGCAGTATTCGCGAGGTCGATACTGCAGAGGCAGAGCGCCTGAGAGATTCCGGGGTAAAGCTCCTCGACGTCCGTGAGGCTGATGAGTTCGAACAGGGCGCCGTGCCCGGTTCGGTGTTCATTCCCCGTGGCCATCTGGAGTCCCAGATCGAATCTCGGATCACTGACAAGAACGCGCCCTTGCTGGTCATGTGCGCCGGTGGCGTGCGCTCAGCGTTCGCTGCCAAGACTCTCGGTGAGTTGGGCTACACCGACGTGGTCTCCATCGCTGGCGGGTTCAACAAGTGGAAGGACGAGGGCCGTGAATGGAAGCGACCTGAAGTTCTCACCCCTGAACAACGCAACCGCTACTCCCGCCACCTGTTGATGTCTGAGGTCGGAGAAGCAGGTCAGCTCAAGATGTTGGGCGCCAAGGTGCTTCTCCTGGGTGCCGGTGGGCTCGGTTCCCCCGCTGGCCTGTACCTGGCTGCCGCTGGAGTGGGAACGATCGGCATCGTCGATATGGACGTCGTCGACGAATCCAACCTGCAGCGCCAGATCCTCCACAACACCGAACGAATCGGTGACCGCAAGGTCGATTCGGCAAAGAAGACCATCAACGCCCTCAACCCTGACGTCAATGTGGTCACCCACGACGTGCGGCTCGACGCAACGAACATCGAGAGCGTGATCGCTGGCTACGACATCGTGGTCGACGGTGCTGACAACTTCCCCGTTCGCTACATGCTCAACGACGCGTCGGTGAAACTCGGTATTCCCGTTGTGCACGGATCGATCTTCCGATTCGAAGGCCAAGTGACCGTGTTCGACCCGAAGACCGGTCCCACCTATCGCGACATGCTTCCCGAACCGCCACCAGCCGAGATGGCGCCCAGCTGTTCCGAAGCGGGAGTTCTGGGCGTGCTACCTGGCATCGTTGGATGTATCCAAGCTGTGGAGACACTCAAGCTGATTCTGGGTCTGGGTGACTCGCTAGTCGGCCGGTATCTCACATTTGACGCCGCTGACATGGAATTCCGTGAGTACAAGTTGCACAAGGATCCGCGTAACCAGATCACATGGGAGAACCGTGATCAGATTGTCGTTACCGAGATGGAGGGGCTCTGTCAGCCAGCACCGCTCCAAGCTCCCGGAGCGGCCGCCTGACAGCGGCGGTGAGTGACCTTCGCGTTCGTTGGTCCGCACTCGTGTGATGTCGGACCGACGTGAGGTCTGCGAGAAACTCATGACGATGGCGCCTGAAACGAATCTTCTTCGATAGGGTTTTCTTCAATGCTTTCAGCCGCGCCGGCCCCCAGGAGAGCTTGGCGATTCGCCGCACTCTTGGCCGTGGCCACCATCATGTCCATGCTTCCAATGCCCGGGCTGGAGTTCGCTCCGGTTGCCCAAGCGTTGTCGATCGACAACACAGCGTTGGAAAACTTCGGTTCGAGGGTGGTTGATGACGTCGAGTTCGTAACTCTCGGTGAGCACGACATCGAGCCCTTCACTCTTGTTGCTGTTGCCTTTGATTCGGAGCCGAAGTCACCGGTGAAGGTAAGAGCCCACAAAGACGGCGAGTGGGGACAGTGGAGCGAACTCGAGGTCGAACCTGCCGAGGGTCCGGATACATCATCAGCGGAGTACAGCGAGAGCGGTCAGGCCGCTACGACCATCACCACTGAGCCCTACATCGTCGCCGGTGGAGACGGATACGAAGTGAGCCTCAGCGCTGACGATGCTCAGAGGTCCCACGTGCTGTTGGTTCGCGACGTGATGCAGCGGTCCGTGATCGACTCGACGTCACTGGCCGATGCAGACACCGTTGGCCCCGATGGGATGAACCCTCGTAGTTCTTGGGGGGCGGTGGCACCCAAAGAAGCACCCGCTTACGCATCCTCGGTGAGCTTCGGTGTGGTTCACCATTCAGACTCTGGCAACTCGTACTCACAAGCGCAGGTACCAGGCATCATCCGTGGCATCCAGGCCTTCCACATGAACGGCAGAGGCTGGAACGACATCGGATACAACTTCGTCGTGGACAAATACGGCGGTGTCTGGGAAGGGCGGGGCGGCGGCGCTGATCGGCCCGTGATTGGAGCCCATGCCGCGGGCTTTAACTCTGGCTCGGTAGGGGTGATGGTGCTCGGTGACTACACAGCTACTGCTCCCTCTGCAGCGGCGCGGGAGTCGGTGGCAAGAGTGATCGGATGGAAGCTCGCCCACTACGACGCGGATCCAACCGCTTCGGTTACCTACACTCCCGGGTCGGGGAGCCCCAAGTACGCCGTTGGTGTACCTGTCACGATCCCCGCAGTCGTTGGCCACGGTGATGTTGGGCAAACTGCGTGCCCCGGACTCATCCGCAACTATCTGAGTTCCATCCGAACGAGAGCCCAGGACTGGAAGTCCTGGTACGCAGCGTTGCTCATCCCCAAGGGAGCACTCGAATCAGCTACGGGTGGATCTGCATCTGTGACAATCAAGGGGTGGGCCGTTGACGGCTCGGCACCGGACGGTGCTCTGATCCGTGCGTCAGTCGGGTCACAAGCCAAGAGCATCTACACCTCGATCGCTCGATCCGATATCAAGGCATCGTATGGAGGCAACGGCAAAGCAGGATTCTCCGGCACATTCACCGGTGTTCCGCCTGGTATGCAGAGCGTTTGTGCCACGGTCAAAGGGGCTACCGGCAAAGACCTGCGGCTTGGCTGTCAGTGGGTGTTGGTTGATGACCCAGCAGAACAGAGCCCCGTCGGGCGTTTTGACTATGTTGTCACCACGCCGGGTCAGATCCATGCCCGAGGTTGGGGTTTGGACCCGACCTCAAAGTCTTCACTCAGATTTGACCTCATGGTCGATGGGGTCGTCCGGTGGAGCAGCGTTGCCAATGAGCCGAGTTCCACTGTTCCGTGGGCATACCGATCTTGGTATGGAACCAACCGGCAATTCTCGGCCAAGGCCGTGGCTGTTGCCGCTGGAAGCCACACCGTGTGTGTCAAAGGTCGTGATTTCGATCCCGGACAGGACACTTTGTTGGACTGCAAGATCGTCACCGTTCCAGCGCACACACCAGGTGGAGTCGTCGAAACAATTGGATCGAGCCGAGCGGGCAAACTCGATGTGACCGGATGGGCTCTTGACCTGGAATCCACCAATCCTGTGAAGGTCACCGTCACCGTCGGCAAACGTACGTACACAGTGACTGCCGACCGTCGCCGCGACGACATCGCTGCCAAGTATCCGGGCTACGGCTCGAATCACGGATTTGAAATGACTGTTACAGCAGACGGTGGAGAGCAGCCGTATTGCGTTACGGCCACGAACATCGGCGGCGGATCGAACGGGCACCTCGCCTGCGGAACCGTCAGCATCGTCAAGTAGGACGACGTGCAAGCAAGCGGCGTGCGCATACGCGTCGTGGTGGTCAACTGGAATTCGTTCGACTTCACCGACAAATGCCTTGCTTCCATCACCGATGCTGGTTTTGCCTATGGCGAGATAGAAGTGGTGGTCATTGACAACGCATCTGTCGATGGCTCACTCGAACAGTTGCGTGCCAATCACCCCACGGTGAGATTCATAGCCAACTCTGCGAACCTGGGTTTCGCTGAAGCGTGCAACCAGGGCATGCGGAATCGTGACGGTGTCGACGCAATCGCGCTGGTGAACAACGACGCAACTGTTGAAGCGGGTTGGTTGGAAGCACTTTGGGATGCACTCGATGCCGATCGGCGTGTCGGGGCGGTTGCTGCGAAGCTCATACTCGACCCGGGCTTCGTGGTAGTCGACCCGGAACTCAAGGTTCCGGCATTGTTGCAGTCCGTAAGGGTGGACCAGGTCGATGTCACCGCCCGCTGCATTGTCGAAGGTGGGGAGAAGATCGGCGATCCACTTTGGCCTCTGTCGGTCACTCAACTGCTTGACGCCGGATCAATCGTCTGGGTGCCAGCTGACCACGAAGCAACTTCGATGCACCTAGGGCTGAAGAAGGCATCCAGATCCGGAGCTGTCGACCCTGACGCTAGAGACCTGCATGTATCGACATCGGTCGCCCCTGACCGGACCGAGTTGCTCAACGGGTTGGGAACCCGTCGGACGGCAACGGGTGAGGCCTACGACATCGGCTTTGGGCAACAGGTATCCGAATTCGAGCCACCCGATCCGTCACAGGTGGACGGGTTCTGTGGCGGTGGGGTACTTCTGCGTTCAGTGGCACTCGATGAGGTTGGGCTATTCGATCCGCGTTTCTTCGCGTACTACGAAGACACTGATCTTTCCTGGCGGCTCACCAAGGCTGGGTGGAAGATAGCGCTCGCTCCCGATGCTCGAATACATCACGCCTTTGGCGGATCCGGTGGGTCTGGCGCACCTTGGTTCTTCTTTCTCAACTATCGCAACTGGTTCCTGACCACCCTGCGCAACGGCGATCGGGCGGAGCGTCGCCGAGCGTTCGGACAACTCAGGGAGTGGGTGCGACCAGCGGTTCGGGCCAACATCGCGAGTCGTATCAAACACAGGCGAATGCCGTCGCTACGTCTATTGATCGCGTGGATCCGCGTAATGCTCGGAATCTTGTGGGAGTTGCCACGAATCTGGGTGGTGAGACGATCCCGAATAGGATCGAAACCCACTAACTCGGTGCGGAGTCCACTCCAGCCGCGCTGAACGAATCGGCACATGAAGGGACTGTCGTGACGACAAGACAGCGAGTTCTGTCATGAAGGGACTCATACTCGCGGGAGGCGAAGGAACTCGCCTACGACCAATCACGCACACGAGTGCCAAACAACTCGTGCCTGTGGCCAACAAGCCGATCCTGTTCTATGGCATTGAGGCCATGGCGGAAGCCGGAATACGCGAAATCGGGATAATCACCGGGCCGACCGCGGAAGAGGTCATGAACGTCGTTGGCGACGGATCCGCGTTCGGCGTGAGCATCACCTACATCCATCAGCCCGTACCGCTCGGGCTCGCACATTGTGTGCTCATCGCCGAGGACTTCCTCGCTGGCGATGATTTTGTGATGTACCTCGGTGACAACATGCTCGAACAGAGCCTGTCCGGCTTCATCGCACAGTTCCAACAGGACTCACTCGATGCTGCCCAACTCACCCTCGATGGCACTCACCAAGTTGGGTCATCAGCTACCGCGTCAGCGGCGCGAATCCTGCTGTGTCCAGTACCAGACCCGAGTCGGTTTGGCGTGGCCACGATCGATGCGGCCGGTCACGTCGTGGAACTCGTCGAAAAGCCGGAACATCCGGAGTCCGACCTAGCCCTGGTCGGTGTTTACCTGTTCACCTCTGTGATCCACGAGGCCGTCAGATCCATCGATGCCTCCGATCGTGGAGAACTCGAGATAACCGACGCGATCCAATGGCTGATCGACAACGATTACGTCGTCTCGCATGAAGTACTCCAAGGATGGTGGCTCGATACAGGCAAGAAGGATCCACTTCTAGAATCCAACCGGAGAGTGCTCGAGAGCCTCCAGGCCCGTAACGATGGTGAGGTAGACGAGGCTTCGTTGATCGACGGGACCGTCATCATCGAATCAGGAGCCAAGGTCACCAACTCCCACATTCGCGGACCGGTGGTAATCGGGAAATCGGTAAGGATCGAGAACAGCTATATCGGGCCGTACACGTCGGTGGCCGATGAGTGCATAATCATCGATTCTGAGATCGATAACTCGGTTGTTCTCGACGGGGCTCGAATCGAGGGCGTTCCCCGACTCGTGGACAGCCTTATTGGGCGGAAGTCGGTTGTCGAGAGGTCTGGCTTACGTCCGAAGGCAACCCGATTGATGATCGGGGACGACTGCACAGTCGACCTCATTTGATCGCTGTTCGGCCCGGTTGGACCGTGAGCCCGTAAGCAAAGGATATGGAATTGGCAGATGTAACCGAGTCGACCGTCATCGAAGGTGTGTACCTGGTGACCCCGCGGGTTTTCGGGGACGACAGGGGATACTTCGTCGAGACTTACCGACGTGAATGGATACCGTCGGGACGTGAAATGATCCAGGCCAACAGAGGCGATCGGATCGCGAACTGCATCGTGGGCCTGCACTACCACCTGCACCAAGCGGACTACTGGTATGTGCCGCGAGGTCACGCTCGGGTGGTCCTGCACGACCTGCGCTCGGGAGGCTCGAGCGACGGGGCGACCCTGATGCTCGACATGGGGGAAGTCGATGGCGGTCCCAACAACCACCTCGGCGTCTACATTCCGCCCGGCGTCGCACACGGATTCGCGAGCCTGACCGATATGACCATTACCTACCTGGTCGACGGCTACTACAACCCGGCTGATGAACTCGGTGTTGCGTGGGACGACCCGGCAATCGCCGCCGACTGGGGTGTCAGCGATCCGATTCTGTCGGCCAGGGATTCCCAGAATCCCAACCGGGCTGAGATCGACCCCGCTTGGCGGCCACACGCAGGTCTACGAGTGACCACGGGGGCCGGGTCATGAAGGTGTTCGTGACCGGCGGTGCCGGATTCATCGGCAGCAACTTCGTTCGCCACCTAATCGAAACCAGCGACGATGAGGTCACCGTTTACGACGCCCTCACATATGCCGGCAACAGGGAGAACCTGGTCGATGTGGAGGCAACCGGTCGGGTCAACTTCGTTCACGGCGACATATGTGATCGCGACACCGTTGCCCAAGCAATGGCTGGCCACGATGCTGTCGTGCACTTCGCAGCAGAGAGCCACGTGGATCGGTCGCTTCTCGATCCCGATGTATTCGTCCGTACCAACTGCATGGGCACCAACGTCCTGTGCGACATAGCCGTGCGAGAGCAGATCGGACGGTTCGTCCACATCTCTACCGATGAGGTCTACGGATCGATCGACGAGGGGTCGTTCACCGAAACGGATCGTCTGTCCCCGCGCTCGCCCTATTCCGCGGCCAAGGCTGGCTCGGATCAGATTGCGCTCGCATATTTCGAGACCTATGAACTGCCTGTCCTGGTCACCCGTTCATCAAATCAGTTCGGGCCGTATCAGTTCCCCGAGAAACTCATACCGTTCTTCGTCACCAACCTGATGCGAGGCAATCGGGTGCCGTTGTACGGCGACGGGTTGAACATACGTGACTGGCTCTTCGTCCGCGACAACTGTCAGGCAGTCGACCTTGTGCTGCGCAACGGTGTAGTGGGAGAGATCTACAACATCGGCGCAGGCAATGAACTGACCAACAGGGTCATCACCGACAGCATCCTGGACGCGCTCGGTAAGGACGAATCAAGCGTCGAGTACGTCGAGGATCGACTCGGTCACGACCGGCGCTACTCAATAGCCACCGACAAGGTGGAAGCCCTCGGGTGGACTCCAGCGCATTCGTTCCCCGACGCGCTCGATGAGACCATCAGGTTCTACGTAGACAACCGTGATTGGTGGGAACCTCTCATCGATCGAGTCAGGAACCGTTGAGATGAGGATCCTCGTCACCGGATCCGCCGGCCAACTCGGAACGGAACTAGTCGAACTCATCTCGGCTCAGTCGCATCATGAGCTGATCGCTGTCGACCTTCCCGAGTTCGACCTGACCAACAGGGACGTGACCCTCGGCGTGATCACATCCAACGCTCCGGATCTGGTGATCCACGGCGCTGCGATGACCGCCGTCGACCTGTGCGAGACCGAACGTGAGCTGGCCTACAAGGTGAACTGCGCAGCAACCCGGTTCGTGGCGGACGGTGCCCGACGGGTTGGTGCCCACGTCGTCTATGTATCAACCGACTACGTGTTCGACGGCACCAAGGACTCTCCCTACATCGAATGGGATACCCCAAATCCCCAGTCTGTATATGGGGCATCCAAACGAGGCGGTGAACTGGAGATCGACCCGGGTTGGTCGATCGCTCGTACCTCCTGGGTCTGCGGTTTCCATGGCAACAACATGGTCAAGACGCTGCTCCGCTTGGCCGCCGGCGACGGCGAGGTCAGTTTCGTGGATGACCAGATCGGACATCCGACCTTCGCGGCCGATTTAGCGGCCATGGTGTTGAAGCTCGGAGTCGAACGAGTGCCCGGGATTCATCACACGACCAACCAAGGCGCTGTGTCGTGGTACGAGTTCGCTCGAGCCGTGTTTGCCGAGTTTGGAACGGATCCGGACCGGGTAAAGCCAATCAGTACAGCGGAACTGTCGCCGCCGAGGCCTGCTCCCAGACCAGCCAATTCGGTGCTCGACAACTTGGCGTGGAGACTCAACGGATTCGAGCCGAGCCGCGACTTCAGGGAACCGCTCGGTGAGCTGGTTCGAAGGATGAAGGATTGACGGATTCGTTCCCAGCCGGTTACGTGGTGGGAGAATTGAATCAAATGGACGAAGGGGCGAACGAGGAGTGCAAGTGAACGAGACCGAGGAGATCAACGGAAATCCGATCAAGGCCCTTCTGGTCCGTTACGAGGTGCAACTCGCCAGGTTCTCACCCCTGATCCAAGCGATCCTCGACATTCTGGCTTGGACAGCCGGCGTGACGATCGCTGTCTACATCCGATTGGATTTCCATCCGCTGCCCATCGAAAAAGATGGCTTGCGGAAGTTCTTGGTCATCGCCGCGGTCGTGCAACTGCTCGTCGGCCTTGCTATCGGCTTGTACCGAGTCCGTTGGCGGTACGGCAGTTTCGATGAGGTCAAAGGCCTGCTCGCCACGGTGGGCCTGACGACAGTCATCCTCTATGGATTAGACCGGTTCCTGTTCAATCCCTATCTCGTTCCCTTGACGGGGGTTTTCGTGGGCGGGTTCGTCGGGCTGGTCTCGATGGCAGGTGTCCGTTATGCCTGGCGGCTTGTTGTCGAATGGCGCAAGCGGCCGACCGAAGAGGGCGCCGAGCGAGTTCTTGTCTATGGAGCCGGTGAGCCGGGTATCCAGGTCATCACGTCGATGCTCCGGACGCCTACCAGTCCTTTCATTCCCGTTGGCATCATCGACGACAATCCGAACAAGCGCCGCCTGACTGTGATGGGAATCCATGTTCTTGGTGGGATGTCGGACCTGGAAGCAGCCATGACCCGCACCGGAGCGGGAGTGTTGTTGATCTCCAACCCGGCCATCGGTGGAGACCTCGTCACAGCGCTCACCGACCTGGCGATCGAGTTGGGGATGGTGGTCAAGGTCGTCCCGCCCGTCAGCGAGCTGTTGGGATCGCCACTCGGCATCGAGCACATCCGTGATGTAAACGAGGCCGACCTGTTGGGCCGCCACGAGATCGAGACCGACCTGGCGAGCATCGCCGGTTATCTGACCGGCAAGCGAGTGCTGGTCACAGGTGCAGGCGGTTCGATCGGGTCCGAGCTCTGCCGTC
>JAGQSZ010000325.1 GCA_020439285.1 Microthrixaceae bacterium | reverse complement strand
AGGTGGAGGTGTAGGCCGACACTGCCACCGCCCCAGCAGTAGGAGCAGTGTCGGCCTCGCTCACCTGGCCTCCCGTCCCAATAACGACCACTTCCATGACCGGGGTGAGGCGACTTCCGGGTTGCTCGATACTCGGGCGACCCGCAGCGCTGTAGGAAATCCGCCAGCGTCATCTCATTGTATGGCACCTGACTAACAAGTCACTAACACAGCCCTGAATGGTGCTCAATAATGTTATTCTGTCTGAAGATCGTTGCCCTGATTTGACGGAAACAGCGGGCGCTCTCGGACTCAGGGGACTTTCGTGGAGTTGGATGTCTGCACCTGGTTCTGTCGCCAGATGCATATGGGTAATCATTGTCGCGATGGTTCGAATTGAGCGACCAAGGGTGCTGTTCCGAGTAGCGAGTCGGCTCTTGCAGTCTTTGCGTTTCAGTTGTGGAAAATGCGGAGCCGGATTGGCCCTAGCCGGCGTCACTTTGTTCCTGAGTTTGGCGAGCGTCGTTGGCGCTACTGGCACGAGCACCCAGACTGGAACGGCCTCCACGCAGGACCATCCTGTATCCGACAGGGTGGTCAACGCGGCTATTGATTCGGTCGGGATGGTTAGAAGTGCGGGGGTGTTCGGGACTGGCTGGATTGCTGGTCACGATACGGTCGTCACCAATCTCCATGTGGCTAAGGCTGGAAGTGGCGACATCTACTTCGACTTCTCAGATGGTGAGCGGGTTGAGTGTTACTCGGCGGTCGGTGACAGAGACATGGATTTGGCTGTGCTTCGATGCCCTACTGGTGATCGTCAGGCGATGGAGCTCAATTCGAGCGTTCCTGTGCCGGGGACCCCTGTTGCCGTGGTGGGGTACCCCGAAGGTGTCGGACCGACCGTGACGAAGGGTGTGATCGGTCCGGGCCGTCCGGTCGCTCGGGGAATTGTGACCGTCAGCTTCACCGCTGAGATTCGACCTGGTAGTTCGGGAAGCCCGGTATTTGATGGTGTGGGTGATGTCAGAGCTGTAGCGACTTTCGGTGGCGGGCTTGGCGTCCCGATCGGGGAGTTGATTCCACTGCTTCGTAAGGCTGATGGATATCCGGCGACGAAGGCCGGGGCCGAGTGGCGGTTGCGAATCCGGCGATCGCTCCTAGTTGGAGTGCCGAGCTTGCTGATCGCTTGGTTCTTTGCCAGACGGTATGGCCGAAATGACCCGTGGAAGGTTGCCCTCAGATGGATGATCATCATGGTTGTCGTGACGTTGGCCATCACGCAGATTCTCTTTGCGGCACATGGTCCGGCGACTTTCATCTAAGACGAGAATGGCAGTGAGAACAACGTGAATTGGTGTCAACCTCGGAGCTGAATTCCGCATTAGGGTAACTTCTGTCACTTTGCTTCGCTTCGCAAAATCAGGTACCCTAAGGGGTATACGGATGAGACTCGGAGGAGCGGTGTGCCAAGGTGGTGACTTCAGTCTCAGAACGTCGGATCAGCGCCTACGGAATAGTCTCGGAAGCGCTGCCTTGTCTAGCCTTGAGGTGATGATCGGGATGCGATTGATGGTTCGCTCAGTGGTCGTTCTACTAGCAGCGTTCGGGCTTGTCGCCAGCTCCTGCAGTTCTGACTCTGGTGGGTCGGGGCAGAAGGGGGCGAAGGGTGATCAAGTCCAGCTCGGGGGCGTGGTGAGGACGCCACCCCTTGATGTCGCAACTGTTGCAATGCCAATGGTTGGATCGCTTGAGCCCATGACCTTCAAAGCTGACGAGGGCGAGCTTCTGGTTGTCTACTTCGGCTACACCTCATGTCCTGACATCTGCCCGTCGACTCTGGTGGATATTCGGGTGGGACTGCGCGAGTTGCCTGATGAGATGCAGAAGCGTGTCAAGGTCGCATTGGTCACCGTGGATCCCGATCGGGATTCAGCAGTTGTGATGAAGGGGTACCTCTCGACGTTCTTTGATGAGATGCCACAGATACGCACGGCAGCCCTTCGAAGCGATGACCCGGGCGAACTGCAGACTGTGGCCGATGCTTTCGGTGTGCAGTTCGAGGTCGAGGAACACGCACTTGGCGCCAAGCAGTACGAGGTTGCCCATACTGCGGTGACGTTTGTGGTCGATGACCGGGGGCAGGTCGTGGTCGAGTGGCCATTCGGTTTTACGGGGGTTGATATGGGGGCTGATCTCAAGGCCTTACTAACCAACAAGGAGAGCCAATGACCACCATGAAGTCCTCCCGCAAGAAGTTCATGATGACCCTCGTAGCAGTCTTCGCTGCGGGAGCTTTGCTCGGATCGTGCTCGTCGAAGGACGACGAGGCGACAGAAACTTCAACGACGGCGCCTAGCCAAGGGGTCGAAACGAAGGATCTCAAGCTCGAGGGAGCTTGGGCACGTCCATCAGCGAAGATGACCAGCGCTGGCGCTGTCTATATGACCATCATTAATGGCTCTGATGCAGACGATGAGCTGACCGGAGTTTCGGTCGAGCCGGAGGTGGCTGCGACGGCAGAACTCCACGAAACTAGGGCGGTCGGCTCTGGCGACATGGGCTCTGGCGACATGGGCTCTGGCGACATGGGCTCTGGCGACATGGGCTCTGGCGACATGGG
>JAGQSZ010000324.1 GCA_020439285.1 Microthrixaceae bacterium | reverse complement strand
CGTTGCGTTGATGGCAGTGCTAGCTGTCATGGTCGCAACCACCTTCGCTTTCGTAGGCGGCGAGCATGTCGAGAAGGCAGCTAAGCGCGGCCGTATCGTGCGCCTGATCGGCCTGATAACAATGGTCCTGCTCGCAAGCACTGCGGCAACGCAGACAACGAGGTTTTTCAGTGAGGAAGCGGGGCAGACTACTAGCACGAAGGAGGCACTGGAACGAACCGTGAAGCAAACGCAGATTGGTGGTTCGAAGTTTCAACCGATAGTGGTGACCAGTCCTGTCCAGATTCCTGCCGCAGCGGTATCGGTCCTGTTTCGACCGTTCCCTTGGGAGGCTCACGGTGCAGGCACGCTGGTATCGGCTGCAGAAGGTTCAGCCCTGGCATTGCTGTTCGTGTCGTCATGGAAAAGACTGCGCCGATGGCCGATGTCTGCCTGGCGGCGGGCCATCTTGCTCTACGGATTTGTGTACTCACTGATGTTCGTTGTGGCGTTCTCCAGTATTGGCAATGCTGGAATCCTCGCGAGGCAGCGATCTCAGATGCTTCCGCTGCTGTTTCTAGCGCTAGCAGTTCCTGCCGACAGGTGGTGGCAGCGGCGGCCCTGTGATGAGCTCGCGGGTGAGTCAGATGTCGGACCTGTTGACTTGACCAATGGTCAGGCAAATGCCGACTGGGCAAATACTGAAACTCTGGTCAGCTGATGATTGAGTCGTGGTTTCTGGTCGCTACCCTTAGCAATGTGACTGCCCGAGGAGAGATGTGATCAAGATTCGTGCGATAGCGCGACGTCGCTGGTCGGTCCTTGTGGCTGGACTCGTACTGGGCATGCTCGCCGGTATTGCGTCATCGTTGATGGCTCCGGAGAAGACTAATGATGTCAAGTACCGGGTCAGTCAGTTGATCATCGCCAACCGGATGGCCCAGCAGCAGGGCAATGTTGAACAAGACTCGCTTAGGGTGACACGTGGGTCGGTAGCGGAACTTGCTCTCAAGAAGCTCGGCGAATCAGATCCAGACGCTCTGGCAGGTTCGGTAGCCGCTGTAGCCAACACCGACACTTTGTCTATCGAGGTGTCGTCCACAGATAAAGATCCCAAGGTCGCCACTGCTCGAGTCCAGGCCTATGTGGATGCGTTCCTAGAGGTCATCAATGCTGATCTGACCGGTGAGCAGAAGCGACGTATGGGTGACCTGGAAGAACAACTCCTCCAGGCGCAGGCTGAACTGGATACCTTCACCAAGGCCAACCCCAACGTTGGAATAGTTCCCAATGAGAATCCTCTGGTGGAACAGAACCTGATCTCTCAACGGTCGGAACTGAAGAATGCTGTCGATTCAACCAAGCAACAGATCCAACAGGAACGCCTGAACGCCAAGCAGACTCTGCCGTACTCAACACTCGGCCCAGATGCCCCCCGGGTTGTCAACTCGGATCTATTGCCAGTGCCGACCGGAGTTCCGTTTCGAGCAGGACTTCTTGGGATCGTCGGGGTCGCACTTGCGGCCGGCTTGATCATGATCATCGAGCGGCTCATTCCGCGTATTGATACAAGAGACGAATTGATCGCAGCGGTGGAGCTTCCGGTGTTGGCAGAAGTCGGTTACTTCCCGCCAAGGCTGTTGCCACGCAACGCTGACGGAACTCTGCATATAGAAGGTGGGTGGGCAGAGCCCTACCGGCGAATCCGCTCGGCTATCCAGTTCGTGCAGACCGAGTCCGCATCATTGAGTGGGGATGGCGAAGTGCCACGGGTTTTCATGATCACCTCGGCCTCTCCAGGTGAAGGAAAGTCGACCACTGCGGCGGTGACCGCGTTGGCGATGGCCGAAACAGGAGAGCGGACTCTGGTGATTGGCGGTGACTTCCGCCGGCCCTCCATCCAGAACCTGTTAGGCGTGCCGCAGTCGCCCGGCATTCGCGAACATGCCCGCCTTGATGTCGACCGGCCGACTCTTGATCAGATCGTTCACCCAACAACTCACGAGAACCTGTTTGTTGCATCGAGCGGCAAACCCGGCAAGGAAGTCGTGGGTTTGGCTGATGCTGCAAAGGAACTGATAGCCGAGGCAGTTGCAGAGGGAGCGACGGTCATAGTCGACACGAGCCCGATTGAAGTTGCTAACGACGCTATTGACCTGTTGCCGGTGGTGGATCACGTGATCTTGGTGGTTCGTTCGGGTCGCACCGTGGTCAAGTCACTTCTTCACACTGTTGATCAACTCAACCAGCATGGCGTGAAGATCATGGGAACAGCACTGATCGGCACACCGGGACTCGCCAAACAGCAGTACTACTACGAGGGCTACTACTCCTCTGAGCCGCCCGCCGGACCCGATGGACAGTTGTTCCCCGAAGCCCCGGTTGGTCCGGTAGGGCCTAACGCCGGTGGACCCTCGGGCAGCGGCGCATCGTCAGCGCCTCCACCTTTCCAACCGCCTAGTGGGGCACAGGCCGAACCAGGCCTTGGTTCGGTGCCTGGCACAGCAACGACAGCTCCCTCGGGATCCGCTCCGCTGTCACGGCCAGCACCACCTCCCATGCGGCCGCTGAAGCCACAAGTCAATGGTGGAACCGGAACGGTTGCAGTGGCCGCACCGGAGTCCACCGACTCTCCTG
>JAGQSZ010000323.1 GCA_020439285.1 Microthrixaceae bacterium | reverse complement strand
ACTCTCGATGACGGGTCAGTCCGCGTCCTTTTAGGGGCGAGTCCGACACAGTTCCCAGCGCGGCTTCTCGCCAGCGCGGAATCCCAGGACCTAGCGGATATCGAATTCATACTCGGCGAATGACCTGCTGAGCAGCGCTCACAAGGGCTACCCGCCGGACCAACTCGCAGAGGCCGAAGTGCATTTTTGGTCGGAGTCGACTTGAATCTGTAGCAGATGTCACCTTCTGATGACCCAGCACCCCCCGATAGTCCCGGGTCCCACGAGGAATCAGCTGGCCAAAGTGCCTCGACCTCGGAGCAACTGTCGACTCCGGCGACTCCGGCGACTCCGTCTGCTGCGCCGGGACCGAGTACGACCAAGCCAACCGGCCCGAACGGTGCCACGCAGGCCTCAAAGCGCCGCCGGCCACCACCGGAGGTGCCCAGTACCGTTCAACTGGGAGTAAGCCCATCGAAGATGGTGACCAGGGGCTTCTTCATCCGATGCCCAGTATGTGGTTCCCGACATCTGTTCAAACGATGGGTGACCATGGTGGACCGCTGTCCCGAGTGCAGTTTCCTGTTCGAGCGGCTCGAGGGCCACTGGATAGGAGCAATCGCAATCAACACCGTTGCTGTCATCGGACTCATGCTTGTGTTGCTCGTCGGCACGATGATCTTCACATATCCGGAGCTGGTTCCGCTCCAACTCGTTCCGGTCCTAGTCATCGTGGGCGCCCTCGGCCCGATCGTGTTCTATCCAGCTTCCAAGACGTTATGGACCGCCGTTGACCTCTTGATGCGACCGCTCAAGAAGGGCGAAGTGGACCCCCGTTACGTAGTGGTCGACCCCGAACGCGACACGGGAAAATCAAGCACCTGGCGTAACGAATCCAAGTGGGACGACTGAGCGTCAGCTTGGAAACCACTGGGTATATCTCCATCACGCCTTGATGCGCCCGGTCGCGGTCCGTACCGTTTTCAACAACGCATCCACCATCTGAAGGTGCGTCGTAGAGGAGTTCCTTCATGCCCCGCCCCCGGCAGCAGTTCACGGTTGCATTGAGTGCTGCTGTCGTGGTGTCCCTAGTCGCCACCTTGACCAGCTGCTCCAAGTCCTACGACACCACCCAACTCAAGACCGTGGACGCCAAGGAACGAAGTTCTGCGTCCACAACGTCCATCGTGGTCGAGACGATTCCGACCACCACTGTCGCAGTCATCGACCCAGGCCAATCCGTGGCCGCTTCACCTGCCGGTATTCAATCAACGCTCAGTCAACTGGTGGGTAGTTTCGCCGCGAACCCTCAGCTGATCGCCCAGATCCAGAGCTTCGCCTCCGGCGACCTGGCCTCAATTGCGAAGCTGTTCGGATTGGATCTGAGCGCTATCAACGACCTCGGTATGACCGTCAGCCAGATCGAGTCTCTGGGTCAGACGGTGGTCAATAGCGCTCCAGCGGTACTCAATCAACTGTTGGCCGGAGCCGGTACTGGCTCGATAGACGCGGGCACCCTGGTCGGCCTGCTGACTGGGTCGGTTGATATCAATGGAATCGCTCAGGGTGCCATTGCAGCTTTGGTTCAGCTGCTGTCGAACACGCTGATCAAGACAGAGATCAAGATCAGTCCCGAGATCACCATCTACTTGGACCAACTCCTCAAGGAGATTGACCCGAACGGACTTGGCGAGATCAGCGCCGATCCAACCAACGCCTCGTTCATTGCGTTGATCACCAGCGTGATCTTGGGCGCGAATCCACTTTTCGCCCAGCAACTGCTCGAGAATCCACTTCTCGACCCGAAACTCAAGTCGCTGCTCGATGACCTTGGATCGTTGAACGCCAACTTGGGCGAGACGGCATCCGCAGCCATCCTCGCCGCCTTGAAGGCGCTATTCCCAGGGCTAGGTGTCTAGCTGAATCCCGATCCCTGACTACTTGGCGTAGATACTCTCGATCTCATCAGCGAACCGCTCGTTGATCCCGCGACGCTTGAGCTTCTGGGTCGGAGTCAACAAGTCGGAGTCGGGCTGCCACTCCTCACCGAGCACCACAACCTTCTTGATGCGCTCGGTGTTGTTGAACTCGGCCATTGCCTCATCGACACCCTTGTTGATCTCCTCGACCACCTGCGGGTTCTTGGCCAGCTCTTCCAGATTGCTGAACTCGATGCCGTGCTTGGCAGCCCAAACCGGTGCGTACTCAGGATCGAGCACGACCAGAGCCGACATGAATGGGCGCTTGTCGCCAATGGCCGCCGCCTGACCGACCAAGGGAATCATCTTCAACGCGTTCTCGAGATTCGCAGGGCTGATGTTCTTGCCGCCAGCGGTGATGATCAGTTCCTTCTTGCGGTCAACGATCGTGACGTATCCGTTCTCGTCGATCTCGGCGATGTCGCCAGAGTGGAGCCAACCATCCTCATCGAGGGCCTCGGCGGTCTTCTCGGGCTCGTTCAGGTATCCGACAAAATTGTTGCCGCCCTTATAGAGCAGTTCACCGTCTTCGCCGAGTTTCACCTCGCCGCCGGGGATGGCGGGCCCAACGGTTCCGGCGATCGGATGATCGGCCGAGAACGTCATCGGACCGGTCGCCTCGCTCATTCCGTAGAGCTCGGATAGCGGCTGACCGCTCG
>JAGQSZ010000322.1 GCA_020439285.1 Microthrixaceae bacterium | reverse complement strand
AGAACATGAGAGCGAACAGTGCCAGCGGCGCCAGAGAGAAAGTGGCCGACACCGAGTCGGTCACTGCGGAATAACCGATCAACACCGGGAAGCAACCAGCGATTCCGCCGATGACGATGTTCTGGCGCGAAGTTCGCTTGAGCCACAGGGTGTAGACGAACACATACACCGAGAATGCCGAGAAGCCGAGAACGGCTGAAAGCAGATTGACGGTCCCCCACAGCCAGGCGAACGCGATCACCTCGATTGACACCGCGAAGGCCAAGGCTGCTTTCGGTGTCATGATCCCGTTGACGAGCGGGCGACCCTTCGTCCGGTTCATGACAGCGTCGATGTCGCGGTCCACATACATGTTGACGGCGTTAGCTCCACCAGCAGCAAGGGTCCCGCCGATAACGGTTGCGACCATCAACCAGATCGAGGGCACACCGCCGTGAGCCACGATCATCGTTGGGACAGTCGTGACCAATAGGAGTTCGATGATCCGCGGCTTGGTCAGAGCGACAAATCCGCCGATTCGCGTCGCCAAAGGGATCGATTGCGGTATTGCGGGCGCAACCATGCGAACTCAACGCTAGGCCCGACCGCCGACCGAGGCCAAGTAGGCCCACGACGTCGAGAGTGGGTCAGGGCTGTTCTAGTCTGCTTGCAATGGCTCTGGACCGACCCTCAACCGCCAAGTCGGCGGAGCGTCACCCCGTCACACCTGAGGGCTACGCCAAGTTGGCTCTCGCCGCACTCATCGTGTTCGTGCTCATCGCTGTAGTCGGTGCCGCAGTGAGGTTGACCGGTTCTGGGCTGGGCTGTGCGGATTGGCCCAACTGCTCCGACAGCTTCATCGAGTTCGGAACACCCAACCAGGCAATGGAACAAGCAAACCGGTTCCTATCTGGGATCGGAGCGATCGTCGCAGCGGGAATGGTCACGGTCGCTGCACGTCGACGGCGGCCATATCGACAAGACCTGTTCCGTCTGTCTCTCTTGTTGATCGCTGGCGTGGTGGCCAATATCCCATTGGGTGGGATCACCGTGTTGTCGGGCCTGCACCCTGCTGCAGTTGGCAGCCACTTCGTGCTCGGCATGGCGATGATCGGAGTATCAACCGTTCTGCTTTGGCGCTCGCGTCACCCCGAGGGTCCCAGAGTGTCCAAAGTGGATCCGATCACCCTCAATCTTTCCCGGGTAATGGTCTTGGCGATGATGAGTCTGATGTTGACTGGTCCGGTCGTAACCGGCAGCGGCCCCCACGCTGGAGACATCGAAGCCAAACGATTCGGTTTCGCTGTGCCCGACGTCGCCCGCATCCACAGCATCAACATGTGGATCTTCTTGATCTGCGCGACTGTGCTCATGTTCCGCATGAGGACCTTGGTCCACGATCAAGACCTGTTCAGGCGCGGATACGCGCTTCTGGGCGTGATCGTTGTCCAAGGTGGAATCGGCTACGCACAGTACGAGATGGGTATCCCAGCCTGGCTGGTTATTCTCCACATCGTGGGGTCGTCACTAGTTGTCATCGCAACACTGTGGTTCTATCTGGGACTCTTCGACGTCCAGAGCCTTGAAGATCTGGAGTGTGAAATCTCGACTAGTCAGGGCGCTGGCCACCCCGCACCCACACCGCAACCGGCGGGATCACGATGAGCGTCGCCTCGCCTTCAGAGGTCATGGACCCGACCTCGGATCAGGACACCCGAGAGGATCTTCCGTGGGTCGTGATCGTCTGGAACGATCCCATCAATTTGATGTCGTACGTGACCCTGGTTTTTCAGAAGCTCTTCGGCTACTCACGTGAGAAGGCCGAGAGTCTGATGCGCCAAGTTCACTTCGAAGGAAAGGCCGTGGTCTCGAGCGGAACTCGCGCCGAAGCCGAACGGGATGTCTTCAAGCTCCACGAACACGGCCTGTGGGCCACCATGCAACAGGACTGACGACATGGCCTTCGGCAGAAGATTCAAACCGTTGTTCGTTCGGATCAACGAGGACACCTACGGAGTCGAATTGTCTCCGGGTCAGCGCGAACTAATCGATGGTCTCTTGGAACAACTGACCGACATGCTCGATGGGAACAATCCCGCGGTACGACGGCTATTCCCCACGCCGTATGGCGATGACGACGAACGTAACGCCGGTTATGCAGTACTGGCTGGCGCCGAGCTGATCGACAATCGACAGGCGGCGATTGCGCAGGTTCGAGCATCGCTCCACGCCGACGCAGTTACGACAGAGGAACTGAATGCTTGGATGCGTTCAGTTAACGACCTGCGTCTTGTGATCGGAACAATCTTGGACGTAACTGAGGAGACCGTGGAGCCCGAGGGCGAAGCAGACCGTGAGCTCTTCCACGTCTACGAACACTTGGGATTCATCCTCGAGCACATGGTGGAGGCCCTTACAGAGTGAGCTCGACTGGTTTGGAGGTGGGCCGGTTAACCCGGGAACGATCCTGTTTCACCGGTTCACCTACGTGTTTTGATCACGTTGTGAGCGCGTTTTGAGCACCGTCTTTGGACAGCGGCAGTGGTCCTGCTAATGTTCGCAAGCCCTCAGGGAATCTGGCCCCCATCGTCCAGCGGCCTAGGACGCCTGCCTTTCACGCAGGTAACACGGGTTCGAATCCCGT
>JAGQSZ010000321.1 GCA_020439285.1 Microthrixaceae bacterium | reverse complement strand
CCAAAGGATCAGCCGATGAGGTCGCCTTGCCGGTGGCCGAACTCAAGTCCACGGGCGCCAGGGTCCAGACGATCTTCATGGACGCGTCGACGGCCAACCTGATCCGGCGCTACGGCGAGTCGAAGCGTCGGCACCCGCTGCTCGGAGATTTCGGTTCGGTCGAGGCTTCGATCGCGGAGGAACGCATGCGACTCCAACCCCTGCGCGCGGCGGCCGACATGATCATCGACACAACCGACATGAACGTCCACGAACTCAGGCGTCGTGTCCATGAACTGTTCGCGGATCGTGACCGGGACAATCCGACCCAGGTGACCGTCATGTCGTTCGGGTTCAAATACGGCGTCCCAACCGACGCGGACATGGTCATCGACTGTCGGTTCCTGCCCAACCCGCACTGGATCGAAGAACTGCGGCCCATGACCGGTCTGGACGCGCCAGTTAGCGAATACGTCGAATCTTTCGATCTGACAAAGGTTGCGATCGAAAGAATCGAGGCGCTGCTCGAGTTGTTGGTTCCCGCCTATGTCGACGAAGGAAAGTCGGTGTTCACGGTCGCTTTCGGTTGCACCGGTGGCCGTCATCGTTCGGTGGCGATCGCCGAACGGATCGTATCGTGGATGCGTGAGTCCGGATATGACCCGCGGATCCGTCACCGTGACGTCGAGAAATAGGCGGCTGCGATGACTGATCACCAACACGCCAATCAGCCGCATCTTCACCTCGTCGCTGACGATCCGGGGCCCCGGGTTGTGGCCATTGGCGGTGGGCATGGACTGGCAGCCACTTTGCGAGCAGTCCGGACCTATTCCAAGGACATCACAGCTGTCGTGTCACTTGCCGATGACGGCGGATCAACCGGCCGGTTGCGTGAGGCAGGCGAATCGCTGGCACCCGGCGACCTGCGCAAATGTCTGGTTGCTCTCGCTGACCCCGGTTCGCTGCTCGCCGAAGCAATGGAGTTCCGTTTCGACTCGGGGGAACTCAAGGGCCACTCGGTCGGCAACCTGATGCTGGTCGCGATGCAACACTCGGTGGGCGACCTGGTCGACGCACTCGACGAAATGGGCCGTCTGTTGGGCGCCGACGGTCGGGTGCTTCCAGCGAGTGCTGAACCGGTGCATCTGCGGGCCCGACGTTCCAACGGTGAAATCGTGGACGGTCAGGTTTCGGTCAACGCTTGTGATGACATCGAAACCGTCGAAGTCGACCCGGTCGATGCCGCTGGCTGTCGGGATGCAGAACTGATGATCTTCGGAGCGGACCAGGTCATCCTCGGTCCCGGCTCGCTCTACACCAGTGTGCTGGCTGCGACCTCCATCAAAGGTGTGCGTGAAGCGATCGCCGGGTCCACGGGACAGTTCGTCTATGTCTGCAATCTGAACCCGCAGATCCCAGAGACCCGTGGCTACGACGTCGCCCGCCACGTTGAAGCGCTCGAACGTCACGGGCTGGAACCTGATGTCGTGCTCTATGACCCGTCACAGATGGGTGGAGCCGAGTCAGTCAAGGGCGCTGTAGCAGCCGACCTTGCACGACCGAGTGGCAGGGCCCACGACCCGCAACTGTTGGGCGCGGCACTCGCCGGGCTGATCGATCGTTCAACAACCAGCTGACACTCCGCCCCTCGTGTTCTCGCTGGCCTGCTGGCTGCGCGAGGATGGAGGGACGCCACCTACCACAACACGGCCTCACATGAGACGTGATTTTCCAAACTGGCGCGAACTTCCAACAGGAGAGACATGACAATTCGAGTTGGTATCAACGGTTTCGGCCGCATCGGACGTAACTTCCTCCGAGCGACCAAGCAACAGGGTGCGGACATCGAGTTCGTCGCCATCAACGATCTGGGTTCCCTGGACACGATGGCCCATCTGTTGAAGTTCGACTCCGTTTTCGGACGCTACGACGGAACCGTCAAGGTCGTTGACGGCGGCATCGAGGTCGACGGCAACACCATCAAGATCGTCTCGCACCGCGATCCACGCGAGATCCCATGGGGCGACTTCGGAGTCGACGTAGTTGTCGAGTCAACCGGTCTGTTCACCACACGTGAAAAGGCCCAGGCCCACATCGACGCTGGCGCACCACGGGTCGTCATCTCGGCTCCGGGCACCGGCGTTGACGCCACCTTCGTGGTGGGTGTGAACGACGACACCTTCGACCCCGCCGCACACACCATCGTGTCCAACGCGTCGTGTACGACCAACTGCTTCGTGCCCCTCATCAAGGTTCTCGACGACGCATTCGGTGTCGAGAAGGGCCTGATGAACACCATCCACGCCTACACCGGTGACCAGATGCTCGTCGACGGCCCACACAGCGACATGCGTCGTGCCCGCGCCGCTGCGATCAACATCGTCCCCACCTCCACTGGTGCAGCACGCGCAACCGGACTCGTTCTCCAGGCCATGCAGGGCAAGCTCGATGGCACCTCGCTGCGCGTTCCGGTCCCAACCGGTTCGATCACCGACTTCACCGGCAACCTCAAGACCGAGGTCACCGTCGAGCAGGTCAACGAGGCATTCAAGGCCGCAGCTAGCGAAGGCCGTCTCGCCGGTGTCCTTCAGTACAGCGAGGACCCACTGGTCAGCTCCGACATCGTCGGTTCGCCCTACAGCTCGATCTTCGAC
>JAGQSZ010000320.1 GCA_020439285.1 Microthrixaceae bacterium | reverse complement strand
TGATCGGTGAAATGGCGCTCATCGACCATCGCCCGAGGACGGCCACCGTGATTGCTGACACCGACTTGGACACTCTGAAGTTCGATTCCGAAGCGTTCAAGATCCTCTTGACCGAAACGCCCAAGGCCGCTGAACACATCTACGCGACCCTGCGTGAGCGGCTCGATCGGCTCTCAGAGCTCTAGGTCAGCTCCGAGCTATTCAGCTCGATTTGGAGTTAGACGAGTCCGAAATTGCCTCGACCGTCGACTTGGACAGTCAGACCGGTCGCGTCGGTTGTGGTCAGGAGCCCCAGTACGTCAGGGTCGTCGTTCAAGGCCCAAGTGCGTTCACCCTCTGGAGTGAGTGCAGCGATGTGTGCCTTGGTGGGCTCTGAATGTCGGTCGTACATGACCGACCAGGATTCGATGACAGCTACACCTTCATGATTGACCACTGAGGGTCGTTGTGGTGACTCATCGGCCTGCTCCTGAGCGCTGGTGAACCTGAATCCACTTGCCGGTGGATTAGTCGAATAGATCCCGAAGGCGTGCTTGTCTATGTTGCCGCCATTGGCGGTTACTAATCCGAGACTCCCAGGGTCGGAGCGCAACACGTCAGTCATTGCAGCGATTGCGTGGCCAACCGGGTTGTTCCAAGGTCCACCAGCGAAAGGTAGACCGCCATAGACAGTCAACTGCCTGCTTGGATCTATCCCGAGCTCTGACGTAGCCACCTGAACGGCAGAGGGATAGCAGGAGTAGACGTCTAGGTGAGTGACGTCGTCGATTGTCACACCGGCTAGCTCGAGAGTGCGGTGCCCTGCCGCAGCGATTGCAGGGGAGCGAGCAAGGTCCCATCGCGTGGATACGGATCGGTCCTTGGCTTCACTTGCAGAATGGACGAAAACCCATCGATCGGTTGGAATCCCAAGCTCAGCAGCCTTGCCCGCTGAACAGATGATCGCTGCTGACGCCATGTCAACTGAAGGGTTAGCGACCATTCGCTTTCGGTAAGGAAACGCAACCATCCGATTGTCGGAAGTGACGTCAACGATCTGTTCAGGTGAATAGGCCTTTCGTTTCCAGGCAAAGGGATTGGTGGCTGCGACTTGGGAGTACCCGCTCCACAAACGTCCGATGAAGTCGACGTGCTCGCTGAGCGTGCGACCAGACTGATGCCAGATTGCATTCTCGAATACCGGATAGAGCTGCAAAGGCACGACCAGGTTCCGAGCCATGTCTGCTTCATCACTCATCAAGAATGGTGAGTCATCCAACCAATCAGGAGCGACTTCATCGGTCTGTACCGTCCAGCTGGGTTTGCTGCCATGGCGCTTGGCCTCTTTGCGTGCTCGGCCAGCCTCGCCGCCGACGAGTAATGCCACCTCGAGTTCGCCTGCCTGGATGTGAGAGCAGATCCGGTTCATCATGGACTGTGGAGTGTTTCCTCCGACAACCGCATACCAAGTCTTGGCCTCATTGGCCCCGTGCAGTTCCGCCACGATCGCACCCGGATCCCGGTACCGCCATGAGATCGTGGGTGCTGCTGCCACAACTTGTGCACGTTTGAGTAGGCCAGTGACTCCGGTGTCGGTCTCGGCAATAGCTGCCGCCTCGGCCATGAGTTTGACTGGCTCGAGAGGGTCTGCCCCTTTGTCCGTCCGATTGAGTAACTGTCCCACTCCGACTATCACCGGAAGATGGGGATCCACGGACTTCGGCAACTCATTGGCAGACATAGCGTTCGATCCTAAGTGGTGACAGCTGTCTCAGGCTCCCTACGCCTTGGTGTCATTTGCATGGCTCGGCTCATGTTGCGGTGAAGGCCGTGCTCAACTGCTGCTGCTCCGCAGCGTCTCTTTGTTTTGGGCGCGTGGGTGTGGTCCCGCTGGGTGGTTCCGTGGGACTGGCTGGGGTGGGTTGTGCCGAGGTCGCATCTCGGTCTGTCTGGTCAGTTGTTGCCGGTCGCTGTCCGGTGTCTGGTCTGCCTTCTGGGCTGGTCAGTCGTCTCCAGTCCCGGTGCCTGTCTCGGTGTCGGTCTTCTCGTCTCCAGTCCCGGTGCCTGTCTCGGTGTCGGTGTTCCCGGTCCCGGTTTCGGTGTTTTGTTGTTGGCCGTGGCGTTGGGAGTGGATGGTTTGTCCGTTGGGGGTGGTCCAGGTGAACCATTGGTCGGGGGTGACTGTCATGGTCCAGTTTTTGCGGTGGGTGATCATGTGGTGGTGTCGGCATAGCGACGCGAGTAGTGGGAGGTCGGTTGGTCCGCCTTTGTTCCAGTGCCAGGTGTGGTGGGCGTCTGTCCATTGGGGTGGCCTGTCGCATCCTGGGAATACGCATCCGCCGTCTCGGTGGGCCATTGCTTTGCGTTGTGCGTCGCTGGCTAGGCGTTGAGTACGGCCTAGGTCGGTGACGATTCCTTTGGTGTCCACGATGATTGGGGTGAACACAGGGTCACATAGACATGTGTATCGGTCGGTGTCTCCTATGAGGATCCCGTCACGATCAGTCACAGTGGTTGGATCGTTCGCGTTGATGATGAGTGACACTGCTGCTTTCGAAGTCGAACTAGCAGTGGAGTCGGCTGCGACTGCTTGGTTGATCAACTCGACGAGCGCCAAAGCGTTCAGTGTCGCCCTACCGGGCACGGCGAGTTCCCCGTCG
>JAGQSZ010000319.1 GCA_020439285.1 Microthrixaceae bacterium | reverse complement strand
ATGGTCACCGTGGCAGCACTCGCCGGAACCGGAATCGGGCTGTTCGCCCTACGAATGCCGATGGACCAATTGCTCGGATCGGCCTACGGAATCATTGGGAGCATCAAGATCATCCTGTTGTCGATGGCTGTCGTGTTGGCATGGCAGAACCGCAACACCATGGCGCTTCGCAAGGACACGCCGACCGGAGCGGAGGTTGAACAGGACGAGGTCGACCTGGAAACCAGCCATCGCAACGCTTTGGATCTGCGACGGTTCAAGGCGACGCTGCGGGTCGAGGTTGTGCTCGTTTCTGTCGCATTGTTGTTGGGAACGGTGCTTGCCCAGGTTTCCCCGCCGGGGCTCGACCCGGCAACCGGAGGCTACTTCGGTCAGAAATTGCCATTCGGTACCGGCAAGGTGGAGCTGACGGTCGAGCCGGGCAAGCGTGGGGTAAACGAGATCCACGTCACCGCGCTCGGTTCTGATGGACGCCTGATGGCAGATATAGATGACCTGAAACTCGAACTACACCTGCCGGAAAAGGATCTAGGTCCGCTCGTTCCTTCCCTGCAGGTGATCACCCGAGGTCATTCCTATACGTTTGCCCGAATCCCGTTCGGCGGAGACTGGAAGTTCACCGTCACGGCGACTGTGAATCGTTTCGACGAACTGTCCGCCACATTCGACGTCCCTATCGCAAATTAGTGGATAGTTGCAAAGCAAAGGAGTTTGTATGACTCATTCAGTGTCAAGAATCGCCAAGCGTGGCGTTGTTGGACTCGGCGTTGCGATGGCGTCGCTCGCGGTCATGGCGCTTCCCGCGTCGGCGCATCTGCATCCCACGGTCTCTGAGGGTCCAGCCGGAGGCGAGTTGACCACCGCGTTCACTGTCGGTCACGGCTGTGACGGGTCTCCAACCACCAAGATCGAGATCAAGATCCCTGAGGGTGTCACCTCGGTGGTGCCTCTAGAAGTTCCAGGATTCGAGGTCTCGACGACCAACCGTCAGGGTAGCGATGAGGTCGATACCGTCACCTGGGATAACGGCGAGTTGGCTGCAGATGCCTCTGGAGAGTTCGGAATGTCGATGAGGTTGCCCGACGGAAATCCTGGCGATCGTATTTCCTTCCCGGTCGTTCAGACGTGCGGGTCAAAGACCCAGAATTGGCTGACCCCAGAGGTCGAGGGCCAACCTGAACCAGAAAACCCTGCGCCCTTCATAACCCTCACTGCTGGCGCTGCTACCACCACGACCGCCACCGAAAATTCGACAGCCACGACCGTTGCCACGACTGCGCCCGAATCCACGACCACGGTCGCACAGGCATCGACACCAGACGAGGAAAGCGAGGACGACTCAGGCTCTCAGAGCGGACTGATTATCGGAATAGTTGCCCTAGTCGTGGTTGCTCTCGGAGTCGGGGCATTTGTTGCGACTCGGAACAAGACCGAGTCGAGCGACGAGTCTGACCAGACCGACGCAGGTGGTGACGACTGAGAGTCGACGGGCATTAGGCTCGCTCGCACTACATCTTTGGAGGAGCCATGTCACAAGATATCGAGGTCAACGTTGAAGTCGTCGGCCTACCCAAGTACGCGTGGCTCTTCTGGATCATCTCGGGGTTGATTACGACGGTCGTGGGAGTGTGGCTGCTGCTCAGCCCTCGCGTCGCCATCTCGACCCTTGCATTGCTTATTGGAATCGGCCTGCTGGTGAACGGCATATCCGAGTTGGCCAACGCTTCACAGTCGCGCAGTCCAATTGTTGGCTACATACTCGGTGCCTTGTTCGTGATCGGTGGGATCCTCGTGTTCTTCCGTCCAGCAGGCCGCGCTTCTGCGCTGTTGTTCCTGGCGATTGTCGTAGGCGTCACCATGATCATCACCGGCCTGGGTGAGATGTACATAGCGTTCAGCGCCCGGGACGAGATCGAACACTGGCTGGTGCTCGCATTTATGGGCGCTATGGGCGTGATCGTGGGCGTATTTGCTGTTGCATGGCCGACCATAACCATCTTCGCGTTAGCCATTCTGTTGGGCATTCGCATGGTGTTCGTCGGAGTCGCCCAGATCGGCGTTGGCCTGAGAGTTCGTTCGCTGACCCAATAGTTGGTGCTGATTCACGAAACCGGCGACCTGCGACCGAGGCGCCGCGGCCAGTGCCTGCTACGGCATCTGATTCACTGCAACGCAGATCTGTTGCACTTATGCATGGCTCTGGCTGCAGAAGTGCAACAGATCGACAATTCAGCCTGCGTTGAAGGCCATCGCTGCTGCCAACCAGACGGGTGCCAAAGAACGCTTTGCACTAAACCCTCGTGGTGCCCTCGGCTGGATTCGAACCAGCGACCTACCGCTTAGAAGGCGGTTGCTCTATCCAGCTGAGCTACGGGCGCGTGAAGATGGGGGAACGATACCGCACTGGCGTTGGATGGACAAGATTGGGGCACAGAATGTTCACTGTTCACGAAAGGTTCTACGAAAACGGCTTCCGAAGCAGACCCTGCTGTTGTTTCAGCTTTTTTCCGGGCAGGGAAAATGACTTTGTTTAACCCGATGCCGCAGGCGAGGTTGAGCACAGTCAGGAGGGGCCTCGCCTGCGGCATCGGGATAAACGGTCAGAATCTCTTCACAGCGCTGGGTGGTGCGCCTGTCGGTG